>JANXXR010000550.1 GCA_025350525.1 Deltaproteobacteria bacterium | reverse complement strand
TGGCAAGGCTCATCGCGTCGGGCTCGACGCCCTCGTGCTGGTGGGCGAAGAGCCGCCCCGAGCGGCCCATGCCGGTCTGGACTTCGTCGAGCAGCATGAGCGCGCCGTGCTTGGTGCACAGCTCGCGCACGCGGGCGAGGTAGCCGCGGGGTGGAGCCATCACGCCCGCCTCGCCCTGCACCGGCTCGAGCAGGACCGCGCAGGTCTGGGGCCCGACGGCGGCCTCCAGCTGCTCCAGGTTGCCGTAGTCGAGGAAGCGAAAGCCCTGCGGCAGGGGGCCGAAGCCCTGCTGGTACTTGGGCTGCCCGGTGGCCGCGAGCGATCCGAAAGTGCGGCCGTGGAACGAGTTGTGGAAGCAGAGGATCTCGATGCGCTCGGGCGCCCCCTGCACCACGTGCCAGTGGCGGGCCAGCTTGATCATCGCTTCGTTGGCCTCGGTGCCGCTGTTGCAGAAGAAGGCGCGCTTGAGGCTCTGCGAGGCGCGGGTCAGCTTCTCGGCCAGCCGGATCTGCGGCTCGGTGACGTAGAGGTTGGAGGCGTGCCAGAGGAGCCTGGCCTGCTCGACCAGCGCCTCGCGCACCTTTGGATTTGCGTGCCCCACCGAGACGGTGGCGATGCCGCCGATGAAGTCCAGGTAGCGCTTGCCGTCGGCGTCCCAGACATAGGTTCCCTCGCCGCGCAGCAGGGCGATGGGCTGCGTCCGGTAGTTCTGGAAGAGGACCGACTGGGCGCGCTGGTAGAGATCCTGGTTCGGGGTGCTCATGGCGGCGCGCAGTCTAGTCCGGGCCGTCCCCTGCGTCACCGGGCCTTCGTCTGCATGGCCGAATACAGGCGCTCCACCTGCGCGGCGAGCTCCGCTTCGGAGCCGGCGTTGTCGATGGCAAAGGTGGCGTGGCGCAGCTTTTCGGCGGCGGGCAGTTGCGCGGCGATGCGGGCGCGGGCCTCGGCTTCGGTCATGCCGTCGCGCTGCCGCAGGCGGGCGAGCTGGACTTCTTCGGGCGCGGTGACGACGGCGAGGCCGTCGAGGCCCTGGTACATTTTGTTCTCGATGATCAGCGCCGCCTCGTAGACCGCCACCGGCTGGCCCGCTTCCTCCAGCGCCCGAAGCCGCGCGGCCACTTCGAAGGCGATGCGGGGATGGGTGATCTGGTTCAGCGCCGCGCGCTCGCGTGGGTCTTGAAAGACCAGCGCCGCCAGCGCCTTGCGATCGAGAACTCCCTGTTCCGAGACCACCTGCGGCCAGCGTGCGGCAATTTCCCGCAGCCCCTCTGTTCCGGGGGCCACCACCTCGCGGGCGATCTGGTCGGCGTCGACGACCGGCACGCCTCTCTGCGCCAGCAGGCGGGCGACCGTGCTCTTCCCAGCCCCGATGTTGCCGGTCAGGCCCCAGACGCGCATCGGGCCAGTCTACTGCCTCGCTACAATGTCGCCCAAGCCGTTGCCCGCTGCGGGCGCGGCTGCTAGGTTCCCCGCCCTTCCATGCGCCCGTCCTTGTTCATCGCCGTCCTCTTCGCCGCGCCCGGCGCTTTCGCCTCCGATCTGGTCGGCGCCGTCTCCTGCCGCACCTGCCACGCCGAGGCGTACCGAATCTGGGCGCAGTCGCCGCACGCCCGCGCCGCCGAATCGCTCTCCGCCGACCAGCGCAAGCAGGCCCTCTGCCTGCAGTGCCACTCGCGCGACGAAGCCCGGCAGGGGCAGGCCGACGTGCGGGGCGTCTCCTGCGAGACCTGCCACGGCGGCGGCCGCTTCTACCAGCCCGCGGTGGTGATGCGCGACAAGGAGTTGGCCCACCTCTTCGGGCTGAGCGACCCGACGCCCGCGAGCTGCAAGGTCTGCCACGGCGGCGCGCAGCCCTCGGTCGCGCCTTTCGACGTGAAGCAGGCGATGCAACGCATCGACCATTGGACCGCCGACCGCGCCGCGCGGAAGGCCTCAGGGCTCAAGCCTCAGGCTTCCGGCTCCCGACTCGCGACCTGGCTGCGGGAACGCAAGTGATTGCCGCGGAAGAGCTGGTGCGCGCGGGGCCGGCTGGCACCGCGGTCAGCGAGGTCGCGCAGCTTCCGGCCCAGACCGAAGAGGAGAGCGCCCGGCCCATCGAGCAGGTGTGGCGCTTCTTCTGCTCGCTGCGGCTGACGCTCTTCAACCTGCTCGCGCTCTTCCTCGGCATGATCGCCGGCACCTTCGTCAACCCCTCCAACGACTCACTCTCCAACATCGAGCGCGCCTTCGCGGGGCGGCCCTGGGTGCTGGGCGCGTACCGCTGGTTCGAGCTCTACGATCTCTTCCATTCCTGGTGGTTCACCGCGCTGCTCCTCAGCCTGGCGCTGAACCTCGTCGCCTGTTCGCTGGAGCGGCTGCCGCGCATCTATTTTCTGGTGCGGTACCCCGAGAGGCGGCTCGACCGCGTCATCGGCCTGCGCTTCCGGGCGCCGGCGGCGGCGAGCGCGCTCACGGCCGACGCGGTCGCGCAGAAGCTGCAGGCGCGCGGCTACACCGTGCAGAGCACCGACGGAATGGTCTTCGCCGAGCGCGGGCGGTACGCGCGGTTCGGCGTCTGGGTGGTGCACCTCTCGCTCTTGCTCATCCTCGGCGGCGGCGTCTTCGGACGGCTCACCGCCTTCGAGGGAACTTCGCAGGTGCCGCAGAACGGCGGCGTCACCACCAGCTTCATCCAGCGCAACCCCGACGGCACCGAGTTCAAGCACCGCCTGGTCGACGGCGACGGCAAGGCGTTTCTGGTCCAGTGCACCGACTTCCGCCTCAAGGAGTTCGAGCCCGGGCGTCCCAAGGCCTTCGAGTCCGACCTGGTCGTCTTCGAGGATCTGGGCGGCGGAGAGCCGGGCCGCGAGCTGTCGCGGGCGACCATCACCGTCAACCATCCGCTCCGGTACGGCGGGCTGACCTTCTACCAGGCCAGCTACGCGCGGCTCGACGAAGGGATGCGCGCCAAGCTGCGCATGACCGACCGGGCCACCGGCAAGCCGCGGGATCTCATGGTCGCCGCCGGCGAGACGGTGCAGGCGGCCGACGGCCTCACCTACCAGCCCACCGAGTACAACCCCGACTTCTCCGGCCTCGGTCCCGCCCTCCAGCTGCGGCGCACCGAGGATGGCCACAGCAACACCTTCTGGGTCTTCTCCAAGGACCAGGGGTTCGACCAGCGCAACCGCGAGGACCGGTTCGCCTTCTCCTTCGAGCGCCTGGCGCCGCTCTACGCCACCGGCCTGCAGATCGCACGCGATCCCAGCACGCCAGTGATTTATACCGGGTGTATCTTGCTCTTCCTCGGCATCGGCATCGCTTTTTATACCTCGCACAAGCGCGTCTGGGCGCAGGCCGCGCAAGGCCGCCTCGCGCTGGGCGGCGCCTCGCACCGCAACGCCGAGGGCTTCTCCCAGGAGTTCGACGCGCTCTGCGATGAGCTGGGCCTGACCCGGCCTCAGCGGGCGGCCTCGTGATCATCCTCGACGCGGACTTTCTCAAGTCGGCCACCCGGCCCAACGAGTACCCGCCGCCGGGAGCGCGCGAGGTGGCTTTCTGCGGGCGCAGCAACGTCGGCAAGTCGTCGGCGCTCAACGCGCTGGCGGCGCGCAAGTCGCTGGCGCGGGTCTCGAAGACTCCGGGCCGCACGCGGCTGATCAACTTCTTCGACCTGCGGGTCGCCGAGAAGACGCGGTCGGGCGCGGGCCGCGTCGAGACCGAGGTGCGTTTCGCCGACCTGCCCGGCTACGGCTTCGCCAGCGGCCCCAAGAGCGAAAAAGCGCTCTGGACGCGGATGATCGAGGAGTACCTGACCACCCGCGACGAGCTGAAGGCGCTGGTGGTGCTGGTGGACGGCGACCTGGGGCCGCAGCCCAGCGACCTGGAGATGGTGCGCTGGGCCGAGACGCTCGGGCGCAAGGTCGTGGTCGTCGCCACCAAGCTCGACAAGCTCTCGCGGCCGCGGCGGCAGCAGCAGCTCGACAAGATCTCGGGCACGCTGGCGGTGGCGCAGGTGATCGGGTTTTCCGCCAAGGAAGGTTTTGGCGTGGAGGAGCTATGGCGCGCTTTGCTCTCGCTTTGATCCTGCTCACCGGCTGCGGGCTGGTCTCGAAGGACTTCGAGATCGATCAGGATTTCCAGGCGGGCGGCGGCGTGCCGCCGTTCACTGGGAGCTTCGATTCGACGAAGCTGACCGGGCAGCTCTCGGCGGACGTCAGCAAGATCTCCAGCATCACGCTCAAGGAGGCGCGGATCGAGGCGACCGACGGCAAGGACCTCAGCTTCGTCTCCGGCGCCACCATCAGCATCTCGGCGTCGAACAACATCCTCCCCACCGCGCTGCTGGCGAAGCTGGCAGCGCCCGCGCCTGCCGGAGCGACCTCGGTGGAGCTGGCGGTCACGGGTAGGGAGCTCAAACCCTACCTGCAAGCGAACGGCTCCGTCAGCGCAGGCATCGACTACAACCCGACGCCGGTGACCGCCCGCACCCTCAAGCTGGTGCTCACCCTGCACGGCTCCCTCTTCTAGGACGAAGTCTCAAAAAGGTTCGGGCCCCAGGCAATATAGCCTGAAGCCCGAAGCCTGCAGCTAAATGCTTGTGCTTACGTGACCGGCATCTGCGAGCGGCCCTTGAACTGGTCGCTCACGCCCATCTCGTCGGCCTTCTTCCGCATCCTGTCGCCCAGCTCGGTGCGGAACTCCTCGCCGCTCTTGGGGGCGAAGGCGAGTCCGATGCCCGCGCCCACGATGCAGCCCAGGGCAAAGATGCCGAGGGTGCCGAGCGTGGTGCCCCAGGCGCTCGAGCGCTCCTCGAGGCCGATGGCCTCGAGCACGTCGTCCTTGTCGATGCCCTGCAGATACTTGAGGGCCTTGTAACCCTGCTTACGGATGTCTTTCACCATTTCGCCTCCGGCTCCGAAGAAGCGGCCCCCGCGGCCGCGGTTCGAACTCGCGTGTTGTAGAATCTGCGCATCGCCTTCTGATCTTGCTTCGCCGGCTGGCCCTAGAACGTGGAGCCGGACGACCCCTCGCCTGGCTCCACCGCGCTGCCGACGATGCCGGCGAGCTGGCTCTTGACGAGCGGGATGATGGCGAGGCGGATGCCGTAGCGGACCAGCCGCCCCGTCATGGGCGAGAAGAGCCCGCCGCCCAGCACGTAGCCGAGGCCGGCCGCCGCCAGCACCATGGCGATGGGGTTGCTCTGCACCCGGCCGCGCAGGTCGATGGATTGCGAGAAGTTGGTGGCGTGCGAAGCAAACGCCTCCTTGGCGGCGCGCGCCTCCTCGACCGCTTTCTTGGCATGTCCCATCGCGCCCTGCTCACCCTGGTAGTTCGTGTCGATACCCATGAATGCTCCTTAGCGGGAGACGATCTTCCCGATGACGTAACCGATGGCGAGAGCGCCGGCGAGGCAGACGATGGGCCGCTCGCGGATGAAGCCGGCGGCGGTGGAGACGGCGTGGTCCATCACCTCGCGGGTCTGGTCCATCACCTGCTGCGCGTCCTCGGGGTTGAGGTGGTTCAGGATCCCTGCGACACCTCCCTGACCGTTGGAGCCCTGCGATTCGATTGCCATGTGGGGGTAGCCTCCGTGGCGCGGGAAAAGAAAGGGGGACATCCGGGTCCGCGCCCTTGGTGAAGCCAACCTAGCCACCGGCCCCGGCCATAGCTAGGGGCGTACCCTGCCGAGTTTCCAGTTCCACCCAGAGAGGAAGGTGATCGCTCGCGGCCCGCGTGCGCGGATCGTTCACCACCCCACTCGCGATGACTTCGACGCCCGCGTCGACGTAGGCGCGGTCCAGGCGCAAGACCGGCAGGGCCGACGGCAAGGTCGATCGCCGGGCGCCCGCTACCACCGCTGCGTCGCGGAGCGAAGTGCGCAAGAGGCGCAGGATGGGCCCAGGGATCGGCGACCACATGTTGAAGTCGCCGCAGACCACCAGCGGCGCGGTGAGCGCGGTGTCGGCCAGTAGATCCGCGGAGAGCAGCATGGCCGCCTGCCGGCGCCGCTCGCCGCCCGAGAGTCCGAGGTGCAGATCGAAGAGGTGCAGGCTGCTGCCCGTGGGCAGCGCGAGGTCGGCGCGCAGGCAGCCGCGCGGCTCGCGGTCGGGCACCGAGAGGTCGTAGTTGTGCGCGTGCGAGATGGGATAGCGCGAGAGGATCGCGTTGCCATAGGGCCGGCCGGCCAGGACCAGATTGGGTCCGAAGGCGACGAACCACCCGAGGCGGCGCGAGAGCCAGCTGGCGTGATCGGCGACTTCGCTGCCGCGCGGGTCGTCCACCCGGCTCGGCCGAGGGTCGCCGACCTCCTGCAGCGCGGCCACGTCGCAGTGCATGTCCTCGAGCAGCGCGGCGATGCGTCCCAGATCGCGGCGGCCGTCGGTGCCGACGCCGCCGTGGATGTTCCAGCTCACGAGGCGCATGCGTGCGCCTCGCCCGCGCGATCCTTGTCGTTGCCCTCCGTCAGCTGCGCCTTGCGGCCGCTGCGCTCGAGGAAGAAGCGGTGCAGGTCCTGGGGCCGCACCACGCCGGCGAAGGCGCCGTCGCCCAACGACTCCGGGTGGATCATGAAGGTGTCGAGCTGGTCGGGGGAGAGGCCGCCGTGGGAGCCGAACTCCCAGGGGAAGGCGATGGCGCCTGGCTTGGTCGCGCCTTTGGGCACGGCGTCCTCGGTGGCGGGCGCCGCGGTGCCGAGGAGGATGACGTCGCCGGCGCTCCGCATCTCGAGGAGGTCGCGCGAGTAGACGGCGGCGAGAGGATGGCCGACCAGGTGCGCCAGCTCGAGCGCGTCGCCCGGTCGATCCAGCTCGAGTCGCTGGTGGCCCCGCAGCGCCACCGGCCCGTGCTCGCCGCGGGCCAGCGCGAAGCCGATGGCGGGAGAGTGGGCGCAGCGCTCGAGCAACCCCGGATGGCGCGCGCGCACTTCGGCTTCGCGCAGCGGCTCGGCCACCTCCGTCGAGTAGAGGTGCGCGATGTCTCCCGCGGGCACCACCAGGAGCGGTCCGTCGGCCCGCACTCCTTCCGGCTGCGCCGCATCGAGCGCGCGCGCCCTGTGCCGCGCCCAGCCCAGCGCCGCGCTGCCGAGGACGCCGGGCAGGACCTTGGAGAGCCGCCGGAACCAGCGCGCCTCCGCCGCCGCCCGCGCCGTCTCGCCGCCTCCCGCGCGGCCGAAGCCGATGGTCGGGCCGCCCGCGGTGGGGCCGTCGGCGAGGATGTGCTCGCCGAACGACTCGCCGAGGACCTGCTCGGCTGGCCGCGTGGCCACCTGGCCGTGGTCGCTGAAGAGATAGAGCTCGTAGTTCAATTCGGGCAGCGCCTGGGCGGCGGCGATGATGCGGCCCAGCGCATTGTCCAGCTCACAGAGCTTGAGCAGCGCCATGCGCGAGTAGGGTCCGCGGCGGTGCGCGTACTCGTCGTAGCCGATGAAGCAGGCGTAGACGATGGGCAGGCCACGGGCGATGTCGATGACGCAGCTGTTGGCGGCGAACTCGGCGAAGAGGCACTCGGTGAGGACGCGGTGGAGGAAGAACTGCGGCTCGTGCTGCATCGAGCCGATGTGGCGGACCCAGCGTGCCGTCTCGACCGCGCCGGAGGCGACGTCCATCCCGAGCGCGCCGGCGATGCGGCCCGCGGTGGCGCTGTGCACCAGCGTGGCGGCGAGGACGTCGCGCGCCTGCGGCAGGAGCGGCGAGCGCGAGATCGCCTCCATGCCGAAGTCGAGCGCGCTCAGCTCCTCGTTCCAGCCCGAGAGCGCCCAGCGCCGCAGCGGCGCGCCGCCGGAAAAGATCGAGCAGTAGACCGAGCCGTCCTGCAAGAGAGGCTGGCCGCGCGCCAGCAGATCGCTCTCGAGCAGGCGCGCGTCCTCGGCGCGGTCCATGCGCACCTCGCGGCGGCGGCGCTTGTCGAACCAGGTGTAGCCGGGGATGTCGTGCTTGACCCCGTAGAGCATCCCCGCCTGGAACGCGGGCGTGGAGGTCGGCGCGCCGGCGCGGCACGCTGAGAGGCGATAGGGCCCGCGCTCGATCAATGCCCGCAGCGTGGGCGCGTAGCCGCGCTCCATGGCGAACTCGAGCTGCTTGCGGCCGACGCCGTCGAGGTGGAGCAAGAGGATGCGGCGCCCCGACGGAAGCGGCGGCCGCGCCTGGCGGCCACCTCCCGCGACGGGGCGCAGCACGTGCCGCACCAGTCCCTGGACCAACCGGGAGCGCAGGCCCCCGAGGGCCACCTCAGGCCTCCCGGTGCCGCAGGATGCGGAGCATGGTGACCGGCAGCCGCACCAGCTCGCGGACGATCCCGAGCCCGAACCGCACCGGCACGAAGAGCAGCTCGGCCGCGCTCTGGGCCATGTCCATCGCCGCCTTGGCGGAGTCGGGCAGCTGGTCCAGGCGCTCGCGCGCCTTCTCGCGGAGCGCATCGGGCGCCTCGCTGATCAGGCGCTTGCCCTCGTCGATCGAGCGCGGGATCCGGAACGGGGCCTTCGGGCCGTCCTTGAGGCCGGCGAACTGCTCCAGCTCGGCGGCCATCTCGCGGACGGCGTCCTGGGTGCGCTCGGCCTCGAGGTGCTCCTGCTTGACGCGCTCGGCCTGCGCCCGCAGCGGCTGAGCCTGGCCGATGAAGTTGGTGTGCTGCATGGCGCTGCGCTCGAAAGCAGCTTCCTTGCGCTTGTGGTGGCTTCCCTTGCCTGTCTGCTTGGGCATGCAAATCCCTCCTGGTAGAATGTCAAAAAGCTAGGGACGGCAGAGCTTTGCCGCAACGCGGCGGCGGTCGGTCAGAGATCGGAGACAGCGGCAGCGGATCAGGGAGGGCACTTCGGCTATGCTCCGCACATGGGTTTCGAGTTTGCTGGAGCCACCGATGTCGGTCGCAAGCGCGACCACAATGAGGACGCGCTCTTGGTCCTGCCCGAGCACTCCGTCGCGGTGGTGTGCGACGGCATGGGCGGCCACGAGGCGGGCGAAGTCGCCTCGGGCATCGGCGTCGAGACGGTGAAGAAGTTCTTCGACATCGTCAAGGATCCGGACGCCACCTGGCCCTTCCGCTACGACCGCGAGAAGGACGAGGGCACCAATCTGCTGTCGGTGGCGGCGCAGTGGGCGAACCAGCGCATCCGCGAGGCGGGCGACGGCAGCGCCGGCGCGGCCGGCAAGCGCGGCATGGGCACGACCTTTGTTGGCTGTCTCGTGCGCGAGAAGAAGGCCTGGTTCGGCTGGGTCGGCGACAGCCGCGGCTACCTCTGGCGCCGGGGCGAATTGCACCCGACCACCAGCGACCACTCGCTGCTCAACGAGCTGATCAAGACCGGCCGGCTCTCCGAGGAGGAGATCGCCAACTTCCAGCACAAGAACGTCATCACCCGCGCGCTGGGGATGGCCGACCAGACCGAGGTCGAGGTGAGCGCGTGGGACCTCGAGCCCGGCGACGTCTGCCTGGTCTGCTGCGACGGCCTCACCGGCATGGTGACCGACGAGCGGATCGCGGAGATCCTCGCCAAGGAGCCGGAGCTGCAGAAGGCGGCGCAGCAGCTCATCGACGAGGCCAACGCCAACGGCGGGGTGGACAACATCACCGTCGGCCTGGTCCGCCTTCCCAGCTAGGCAGTCGGGCAAGGCAAAGCAAAGAGCACCACGGAGGCACGGAGGGCACGGAGAAAGCTTTTTGTTCTTCGGCGCCTCGACCTCGCTGGTGGCCCGGCCTCCGATCAAACCCTCCCCGCCTCCGTGCCTCCGTGGTGCGCTTTGGCTCTTAGAGTTTCTGCCAGTCGTGGATGACTTGCTCGTCGAGGTCGGTGACCGGCGTAGCGGTTGCGTCGATGAGCCGCCCGTCGGTGAAGACACCGTCGAGCCGCGGCGGGATGACGGCGATGCGCCGCGGAAGTCCCGCCGCCCGCAGCCGCTCGATCACTTCGTCTCGCCACTGGGTGTCGACGCGGCTTGCGTGGCGCTCGAGCAGATCTGCCAGGCGCGCGCCGTCGCCCCGCGCCGCGATCTCCTCCAGCAGCGCCAGCAGCTCGGCGGCGGCGGCGTGGAACCGCGCTGCATCGGGCACCGCCAGGTGGCGCCGTCCCCCTGCGTGGCGCTCGACCAGCGCGCCCTTGCCGGTGAACCACCAGATCTGCAGCTGGAAGGCGCGTTGCCGGTCGTCCTCGACGCGCTCGCCCTGCGGCGCTCCGGCGGCGGCGGCCAGCCACTGCGCGGCGGCGAACTGCGGCCACAGCGCCTGACAGGCGGGGCCCAACAAGCCGAGCTGCACCAGGAGCGGCTCCGCCGAGAGGACATGCGCGGCCAGATCCGCGTGGGCTTCCAGGAGCGCGCCGGCGCCGCCTTCCAGCCGCGCGGCATCGACAGGCACGCCTCCCAGCACCTGGCGCAGCGCCAAGAGCGTGAAGCGCAGCGAAGGCAGGCAGCGGAGCAGCTCCCGCGAGAGCTGCGGATCCGCCAGCGCCTGCAGCGCGGCGTCGCCCCCGGCGCGGGCGGCGGCCTCGTCCGCCGCGGCGAAGAGCGCGCTCTTCTGCGGCGCTCCCTCGACCGGCAAGGTCAGAGCAAAGGAGCGCAGCGGCCGCATCGCGCCCGACGCGCCCGCCAGCAGCAGCGCCTCTGCGGCGGCGGGACGCAGCGAGGGCGCGGGCTGCGAGGGCAGCTTCTCCTCCAGCTGCGGCGCCGCCTGGAGCAGCGCGCGCAGGAGCGGCGCGCGCTCCGCATCGGCCAGCCCGACGAAGCCGCCGAAGGTCGCCTTGCGCCCCCGCGGGTCCGCCGAGCGATCGAAGAACCCCGCGAAGAAATCCACCGGCCCGAGCGCCTCGACCCAGGCGGCCTGCGCGGCGCGAAACGGCGCGGCCTCGCCGCCGCGCAGGAAGGCGGCCAGCGGCTCGAGCACGGCGCGCTGGGGCGGGGCCGCGTGCGGGAGCGCCTGATCCAGCGCTGCCGCCGCAGCGGGGAGCCGGATCACCTGCTCGACGATGGAGGTCTTCTCCCGAGCGAGCCGCGAGTTGAGCGGGTACCCCTCGTGCAGGCCGCGCAGGTCGCGGGTGGTCACCGCCTGGTAGAGGTTGACGGCGCTCGCGGTCAGGTCGCGCCCGTGCAGAGTCCGCACCGGGTCCACGCGCGGGTCGAAGAGCGGGCCTTCCAGCGCCCGCAGCGCATACTCGAGCGAGAGCGAGCCCACCCCGAGGTCGGCGCCCGCCGCCTGCGCCGCGAGCGCGGCCGTTCGCAGGTCCGAGAGGGTGAAGGCCGGCGCCTCCTTCCGTCCGGTCACCGCGTCGTGCAGCCCGCCGTTCAGCCAGACGGTGCGGGCGAAGATCCGCATCCGCTGCAGCAGCGCCAAAGGCACCACCGCCGGCCGCGAGAGGATGCCGCGGAGCAGCCGCACCACCTCGAGGTTGTGCCGGTAGCCCTGATCGATCGCGGTCGCCTCGCCCGCCGCGGCCGCCTGCGCCACCCAGTACGCGAGCAGCCGCTGGTCGCGCGGAAGCTGCGCGAACTGGGGCGCCGCGAGCGCCAGCACCTGGGTGCCGCCCACCTCCGCGATGACGCTCCCGCCCTGCGGCGCGGCGGGCACGGGCTCGGGAACGGCGGCATAGGGCTCGGCGCGGGTGGCGGCTTCCGTGAGCGCGGGCCGCGGCGCCGTCCGGCAAGCGCAGAGCACCGTTAGCGCAGCGAGCGCCCAAAAGACCCCCTGCCTTCCCGCCCGCCGCATCGGCGCTCCCTACCGGCGCGGCCGGGGTTCGTCAACCGGTTTCCAGTGGTGGACTTCACGGCCACCGCGGGAGAAACTGCCCGCCGGATCGGAGCAGCGCCTCATGACCAGCGAGCACGTACACTTCCAGGACTCGACGCTGCAGGCCGCGCTTTTCGAGACCATGATCCTGGCCGCGGCGGCCGACGGGCGGGTGGACATCGTCGAGGTCGAGGAGATCTACCGCCAGGCCTTCGCGCGCCCCGAGTTCCACGGCATCCACGCCGACGATCTGAAGAAGGCCATCGAGCACGCCGCCCGGCGCGTCGCCGAGGCGCACAGCCTCGAGCACATCCTTCCCTCCATCGCCGATCGGCTGCCCGACAAGGCCTCGCGCGAGCTGGCCTTCGGGCTGGCGGCCTCGGTGGTGGTGGCCGACGGAAAGACGCCGCCCGCGGAGCTGAACATCCTCAAGGCGCTGCAGGAGATGTTCGACCTCTCCGAGGAGACGGTGGCGCGGCTCTTCGAGGCGGCCCAGGCGCACGGTCCGTTTCCGCCGACCAAGGACAAGTAGTTGGCGCTGCAGATCCCGTTCTTCATGGCGCCCGACGACGAGCGCGACCTCTTGCGCCAGCTGGCCCGCCTGCAGCTCGAGGTCTGGCCGGAATTGAGCGCCGCCGGCTACCGCGCGCCCCTCTTCGACGAATCCTTCACCTTCGCGGACCCCGCCTACTACCTGGCCGCGGGCGACGTGACCGGCTATCCGATCAAGAAGGGCCCCGAGCGCGGCCGCTGGAAGATCGACGAGGTGGCCTCGCCGGTGATCTACCTCTTCCGCTCGCTGCCCGACGAGGAGGGCGAATTGCGCTCGGGCTACCTCTGGGCCGAGACCGAGACCTCGGGCGACAACTCGCGCACGGGCGGCAAGCCGGTGCGGTTCACCAAGGCGGTGCGCGAGATCCAGGAGTTGATCAAGGCGCGCTACCGCAAGAGCATCCCGGTGGGCGGCACCGTCTACTTCATCGGGCCGGCCTGCGCGCGGCTGGGCGTGGCCATGCGCGAGGAAGGCCGCAAGGGCGAGCCGGTGCA
>JANXXR010000507.1 GCA_025350525.1 Deltaproteobacteria bacterium | reverse complement strand
CGGGCTAGCTCTTGGCCGGGGCGGCCGCGGTCTTCTTCTGCAGCTTGATCAGCTGCCGGACCGTGGCGCTGGGCCGGGCGCCCATCTTCAGCCAGTGCTCCAGCCGATCGTGCTTGAGGGTGACCTTGGCGGGGGAGAACTTCGGATCGTAGGTGCCGATCTCCTCGTTGAACTTGCCGTCCCGCGGGTTGCGCGAGTCGGTAGCCACGACGTGATAGAAAGGCGCTTTCTTTGCCCCGCGACGAGCGAGGCGCAGCGTGACGGCCATGTGTGGAGCTCCTCTGAAAAAGCGGGCTTCTTTACATGGATTAGGGGCTTCCCGTCAAGCGCGCTAGCGGCCGAGCAGGAGGGCAAGCAGCCAGAGGCCCGCCGCGCCGGCGGTCAAGAGGTACAAAAGGCGCGGGGTGTCGCGCTGGTTCACGGTCTCGCTCCGTTCGCCGTGGACCCGCGGGGTGGCGCCTTTCGGCGCATCTTGGAACGGGTTCATGCGCGCCTCCGGGCCAGTTCGCGCAGGTTGAAGACGCGCACGGCGACCAGCCAGGCGGCGAAGAACCAGAAGAGATCCCAGAGCACGCCCGACGGCTCGAAGCGCTCGCCGTACTGGAACTGCCGCGCCACCAGGAGGATGTCCTGCGGGCCGTAGTGCCGGCTGATGGAGTCTAGCAGCGGCGAGAGGCCCAGCTTGGGAAAGGCGACCGGCAGCCCGAAGTGGAGGAAGCCGAAGCCCAGCCGCGCCGCGAGGAGGATGCCGGCGTTGGTCCACCCGCGCGCGCCGGCCCCGATGGCCGCGAGCGTCGCCAGCCAGCCCAGCGCCGGCAAGAGCGCGAGGGGCAGCACCAGCAGGCGGCCCGGCAGCTCGTCGAAAGCGCCTCGGGTGAAGGCCGCGACCAGGCTCACCAGCCACCCCAAAGTCCCCGCCGCGCAGAGCACCAGGGCCGCGCCCGCGAGCCTGCCGCCCAGCCACTGCGCGCGCGTGAGCGGCCGCAGCAGCACCAGCTGGGCGTGGCCCGACTCCACCTCGTCGGCGACGAGCCCCGCGCCCAAGAGCAGGATCAAGAGGAAGAACCAAAAGGACGCAAAGCCGCTGAAGGCCTCGGCGCCCCAGGTGTCGGCGGTGCTGCGGAAGAGGCCCAGGATCACCAGGACCAAAGTGATGCCCAGGGTCAGCGGGGCGAGGCCGCGCTCGCGGAGGGTGGCGCGGGCCACGGGCCAGGAGATGAGCCCGGTCACGCCCGGCCCTCGACCAGCTGGAGGTAGAGCTCTTCCAGCTCGGCGCCGCCCAGCTTCACTTCCAGGACTTCCGCGCCCAGCTCGACCAGCTTGCGCACCAGCGCCGGGACCACCGCCGAGACCACCTCGGGACCCGCCACCGGAATGCGGAAGCGGTCGCCGTCGAGCGCGCCCTCGGGGAGCTTCTCGCGCAAGAGCGCGGCCATTTGCGGACCGTTGGCCAGGCGCACCTCGGCGCGCTGGCCGCCGGACTTGACGTCGTGCACGCGCAGGCAGCGCCCGCCCTTCATGAAGAGGACGCGGTCGCAGACGCGCTCCACCTCCGAGAGCAGGTGCGAGTTGAGTAGCACCGCCGCGCCGCGCGCCCGCAGGCCGACGAGGAGCTCGCGGATCTGGGCCACTCCCGCGGGGTCGAGGCCGGCGGTGGGTTCGTCGAGGAGCAGCAGATCGGGATCGCCCAGCAGCGCCTGCGCGAGGCCCAGCCGCTGCAGCTGTCCGCGCGAATAGGTCGCCGTCGGACGCCGCGCCGGCTCGCCGAAGTTGAGCTGCTCGACGAGCCCGTGGGCCTTCTCGCGCGCCACGCCCAGCAGCTGCGCATGCAGCTCGAGGACCTGCAGCCCGCTCAGCGATTTGGGAAAGAGCGCGGCGTCCGGCGCGTACCCGACCCGCCGCCGCGCCGAGAGGTCCTCCGGGTCGAGCCCGAAGAGCTTCGCCTCGCCGGCGTCGGCGTGGAGCAGGCGCAGGCAGAGCTGCAGCGCGGTGGTCTTGCCGGCGCCGTTGGGCCCGAGGATGCCGACGATCTCGCCGGGCTGCACCTCGAACGACAGCGCATCGACGGCGACCAGCGCGCCGCCGCCCGGAGTCCGGTACCTGCGCGTCAGGCCCTGCGCCTGCAGCGCTGCCGTCACGCCTTCAGCACCGACCGCAGCGTGGTGCCCAGCTCGTGGGGGCCGGAGGCGATGTGTACGCCCGCCTTCCGCAGCGCGCCGAACTTGTCCGCGGCGCTGCCCTTGCCGCCCGAGATGATGGCGCCGGCGTGGCCCATCCGCTTGCCGGGAGGCGCGGTGGCGCCGGCGATGAAGCCCACCACCGGCTTTCTATAGTTGGTTGCAATCCATGCGGCGGCATCCTCTTCCTCGCCGCCGCCGATCTCCCCGATGAGAATGACGGCGTCGGTGCCGGGATCGGCCGCGAACAGCTTCATGCAGTCGACGAAGTTGAGCCCGTGCACCGGGTCGCCGCCGATGCCGATGGCGGTGCTCTGTCCCAGGCCCAGCTGCGTGACCTGGTGGACCGCCTCGTAGGTGAGCGGGCCCGAGCGGCTGACGATGCCGATGCGCCCCGGCTTGTGGATGTGACCGGGCATGATGCCGATCTTGCATTCGCCGGGCGTGATGATGCCGGGGCAGTTGGGGCCGATCAGGCGGGTGGCGCTGCCGGTCATGGCGCGCTTCACCCGCACCATGTCGTTGATGGGGATGCCCTCGGTGATGCAGATGACCAGCGGGAGCTCCGCCGCCACCGCCTCGAGGATGGCGTCGGCGGCGAAGGGGGGCGGGACGAAGATGACGCTGGCGTTGGCGCGGGTCTCGCGCACCGCCTGGCTGAGGGTGTCGAAGACCGGGACCTTGTCCTCGAACCTGGTGCCGCCCTTGCCCGGCGTCACGCCCGCGACCAGGCTGGTGCCGTAGGCGAGCATCTGGCGGGAGTGAAACGAGCCCGCACTGCCGGTGATGCCCTGGCAGACGACCCGCGTGTCTCGGTTGACGAGGATGCTCATGCGCGCTCTCCGGTATCGGTGAAGTAGCCGAGGGCGTTCGGGTCTTCGGGAACGCCCAGCTCCTTGTGCAGCTTGCTGGCGATGCTCTCTTTGGCGCCGCCGTCGGCGCGGCGGTACACCCAGCCCAGGGGGAAGAGGTGCCGTCCGCCGACGCGCACCGCCGGACCGAGCGCGTGGCCCGGCACCCACTCGGCGCCGGGGAAGTTGCGCACCAGGAGCTCCCCCAGGTAGCAGCCGACGGCGTCGCGGTATTCGTTGTGGCCGGCCAGCCGCTCGGTGAGCGCGTCGATGAAGCGCAGCTCGCCCTTCTCCCAGGTGAGGGAGATGCCCGACTCGCGCAGCACCGCGACGAAGTGCTCGGCCGAGTCGCGGAAGTCCTGCGCGACCGGCTTGCCCAGCAGGTTGCGGAAGATGGAGGAGATGACGTTCAAGGGGTGACGGCGGCGACGGCCTTGCGGGCGGCGTCGCCGAGATCGTCGGCGTTGATGATGGGGAGTCCGCTCGAGGCGAGCAGGGCCTTGCCTTCCTTGACGTTGGTGCCCTCGAGGCGGACCACCAGCGGGACGTCGAGCTTGACCTGCTTGGCGGCGGCGATGATGCCGGCCGCGATCACGTCGCACTTCATGATGCCGCCGAAGATGTTGACCAGCACGGCCTTCACTTGCGGGTCGGCCAGCAGCAGCTTGAAGGCCGCGGTCACTTTCGCCTCGTCGGCGCCGCCGCCCACGTCGAGGAAGTTGGCGGGCTGACCGCCGGCCAGCTTGATCATGTCCATGGTGCTCATGGCGAGGCCGGCCCCGTTGACCATGCAGCCGATGTTCCCCTCCAGGCCCACGTAGCTGAGGTCGTGCTCCTTGGCCTGCGCCTCGCGCGGGTCCTCCTCGTCGGCGTCGCGCAGGGCGGAGAGGTCCTTGTGGCGGAAGAGGGCGTTGTCGTCGAAGTTGATCTTGGCGTCGAGGGCGATCACCTCGCCTTGCCTGGTGACCACCAGCGGGTTGATCTCGACGATGCTGGCGTCGGTCGCGTCGTAGGCCTGGTACATGGCGGCGGCGAACTTGCCGAAGCTCGCCACGGCGGCGCCCGAGAGCCCGAGCCCGAAGGCGAGGTCGCGCGACTGGAAGCCCGAGAGCCCGACCACCGGATCGACGCCCTCGCGCAGGATCTTCTCCGGGTGCTTGGCGGCCACCTCCTCGATCTCGACGCCGCCCTCCGCCGAGGCCATGAAGGTGTTGCGGCCGGTGCCGCGGTCGAGGGTGATGCCGAGGTAGAGCTCGCGGGCGATGTCGCAGCCTTCCTCGAGGTAGATCTTGCGGACCTTCTGTCCGGCCGGGCCGGTCTGGTGCGTGACCAGCTGCATGCCGATCATCTTCTTGAAGATCTCGCCCGCCTCCTCCGGCGACCGGGCCAGCTTGACGCCGCCGCCCTTCCCTCTGCCGCCGGCGTGGATCTGCGCCTTGACGACGACGATGGGCTTGCCGCCCGCCATCAGCTCCCGCGCCGCCGCCACCGCCTCCTCGGCGCTGGCCACCAGCTTGCCCTTGGGCACCGCGACGCCGAACCCGCGCAGGATCTCTTTGGCCTGGTACTCGTGAATTTTCATTGGTGCCTCGCTCCCATCGCGGCGCGCGGTTGACTACACCGCGGGCACCCGCCGCGCAAGCACGGCGCTCAAGTGAGCGATGCTAGGCCGGCCAGCACTTCTTCTCGAGAAGGAGCGCCTCGAACCGCTCGCTGTCGATGGGCCGGCTCAGGTGATAGCCCTGCGCGTAGGCGCAGTGCAGGCCGCGCAAGAGCTTCAGCTGCTCCGCCGTCTCCACGCCTTCGGCCACCACCTCCATGTCGAGGCTCTGCGCCAGGGAGAGGATGGTGTTGACGATCTCGAGGCCCTCCTCGGTGTTGCCCATCCGCGCCACGAAGCTGCGGTCGATCTTGAGGGTGTCGATCGGGTACTGGTGCAGGTAGCTGAGCGAGCTGTAGCCGGTGCCGAAGTCGTCGAGGTCGATGCGCACGCCCATGGCGCGCAGGCCGGTCATGGTGTCGGCGACGGCGGGGGGCTGGTCCATCAGCAGCGACTCGGTGACCTCGAGGCGCAGGCAGCGGGGCGAGAGGCCGGTCTCGCGCAGCACCGTCGCCACCTCGCCGATCAGGCCCGCCTGCTGGAACTGCTTGGAGCTGAGGTTGACGCCGACTTCCAGGAAAGGCATCGAGAGCCGGTCCTGCCACACCTTCATCTGGCGGCAGGCCTCGCGCAGCACCCAGCCGCCGATGGGCACGATCAGCCCGGTCTCCTCGGCGAGCGGAATGAAGGCGCTCGGGGGCACCAGGCCGCGCTCCGCATGCTGCCAGCGGATGAGCGCCTCGGCGCCGGAGATGAACCCGGTGGTGAGCGAGACCACCGGCTGGTAGTGCAGCTTCAGCTCGCGGCGCTCGAGGGCGCGGCGCAGGTCGGTCTCGAGCAGGAGCAGCTCGACGGCGCGCTCGTGCATGGTTTTGTCGAACTCGACCCAGCGGCCGCGGCCCTGCGCCTTGGCCCGGTAGAGGGCGGTGTCGGCGTCGCGGAGGATGTCCTCGGGCCGCGCATAGTCCGCGTGGCCGTGGGCGATGCCGATGCTGGCGCCGCTGAAGACCTCCTGCCCGTCGAGGAGGAAGGGCGCCTGCAGCGTCTCCTGTAGGCGGTCGGCGACCGTGCGCGCGCCCGCCGGATCGACCACGTCCTCGAGGAGGACGGTGAACTCGTCGCCGCCCAGCCGCGCCACCGTGTCGCCCGGCCGCAAGACTTGCTGCAGCCGGTGCCCCACCTGCGAGAGCAGCTCGTCGCCGCGGACGTGGCCGAGGCTGTCGTTGATGACCTTGAAGCGATCGATGTCGAGGAAGAGCACCGAGAAGCTGTTCTGCGGGCGGCGCTTCTCCAGCGCCAGGCGGTGCGCGAGCCGATCCATGAAGAGGGCGCGGTTGGGCAGGCCGGTGAGCGAGTCGTGGAAGGCGTGGTGGAGCAGCTTCTCCGAG
>JANXXR010000495.1 GCA_025350525.1 Deltaproteobacteria bacterium | reverse complement strand
TGCAGATCTGTCCGCGGCCGGTGCTGGTGGTGCGATAGCACCGGTGTAATGGTTGCGATAGCACCGGTGTAATGGTTGCGATAGCACCGGTGTAATGGTTGCGATAGCACCGGTGTGGTGGTGCGATAGCAGGAGGGCAATTGCTGCGCGGGGAGGTTGGAAGGCGCAGCAATTGCGTGTGCCTCACGCCCCGGCCGCACTCTCCTTCGTCTCCGGAACGCGCACCACGTGCACGCTGCAGTGCGCCTTCGCGGTCACGGCGGACGCGACCGAACGCCACCAGGCCAGCGCCTCCTCCGACGGGCGCGGCGCTCCGACCACGATCAGATCGACCTTGTTGCGCCGCGCAAACTCGACCAGCGCGCCGGCCGGATCGGGCGCCACCAGAACATGCAGGGAGAGGCGCTGGGCGGGCAGCCCGAGCGGCGCCGTCCAGTTGCGCAGCCGCAGCGTGTGCTGGATCTGGAGCTGCGCCGGACCCACCCCACCTTCGCTCCCCGGCGGCGCAGCCTTGACCACCGAGACGCAAATGAGCCTGAACTCCCGCGACAGCGAGAGCACCTCGCCCGTCACGCGCTGGAGGGCAGGCTGGCGTTCGTCGTCCGGGTGCGCGGTGTCCACGGCGACCATGATCACTGGCGCCGCGTCGAGCAGGCGCGCCACGCGCGGCGGCAAGAGCGGTGCGCCGCGCGCCCTCCACCAGCGGCGGGTCTGGGCGAAGAAGCCGGCGGGCTCCTTCCTCGAAGCCCGCTCCGTCAGAGGCACCTGCTCCGGATGGCGCAGGTCGAAGGCGAGCTGCGCGGCCGACTGGTAGCGCTGCTCCGCCTGCGGCTCGAGGCATCTCAGGATCACCTCCTGGAGCGCCGGCGTGACCTGGGCGCTGAGCACCGCGGGCGGGTCGGCTTCCATCCACAGGCGCTGGCGCTGGCCGCCGGGCGAGACCGGCATCCCGAAGGGCAGCTCGCCCGTCGCCAGCTCGTAGAGGATGACCCCGAGCGAGAAGAGATCGCTGCGCGGGTCGCCTCGCACGCCGAGGAGCTGCTCGGGCGAGAGATAAGGCGCGGACCCGGCGGAGAGGCGCTCCTCCTCAGCGAGCAGGTCGGGAAAGCGCGCGTGCCAGGCGACGCCGAAGTCGATCAGCACCGCCTCGCCGTCCGGGCGCAGGATGATGTTGTCGGGCTTGAGGTCGCAGTGGACCGTCTCCTGGAGGTGCAGGCTGCGGAGCGCGTCGGCGACGGCCGCGCCGATGCGGGCCACCTCTGCCGCGGACATCGGCGCGCGCGCCAGCTCGTCCTCGAGGCTCCGGCCCTCGACCTGCTCCATCACGAGGTAGGGCAGCCGCCGCAGGTCTCCGGCAGCGACAAAGCGCGGCACGTGGGGGCCCGAAAGCTCCGGCAGGATCCGCGCCTCGGTCTCGTAGCTGAGCAGGCTCTCCGCGGCGTCGGCGCTGTGGAAGCGGGGCACCTTCATCAGCAGGGGGCGGGCCGCCTCGGGGCCGGTGACGCGGTAGATGACGCCTTGCGCACCGGCGTGGACGCGCTCCCAGACGAGAAAGTCGTCGACCATCTCGCCTGGCATCAGCCGCTCGGTCGCGGTTCGCGCAGTCACGAGAGCTGCCGGTGCACGATTCGCACCCCCCAGGCGGCGGCGCGCGCCTTGCAGGCTTTCCAGCAGGAGGTCTCATGACGGGTCAGGTTCATTGGCTCCCACTGGCGTTCGTACTGATCGGCGCGCTTCCCTTCATTTACTTCTCTTTCCGTTCCCGGCGCGAGGACCGCGCGGTGATCGCCGAGCAGAGCTCGGTTCGCTGCCGCCAGCGCGGCAACCAGCTGGTGAACTGCACGGTGGTGCGCGACGCGGCGACCGGCGAGCCGATGGGGATCCGCTCCTGCAGCGCCATCTCCGGCGTCGTCAGCTGCAACAAGGCGTGCCTGCCGCTCTTCGCTCACGCCGCCTGAAGTTGGGTTGATCGCCTTCGAGGTCCGGCAGGAATTGCACGCGGGCCCCTCGGGAACGCAGCCCTTGCGCCGCCTCTAGTACCCCAGCACGAAGGTGCCCGGCGACAGCGCCAGGTTCACCTCGATCCGCACCAGGTGCGTGTCGGCCGTCTTCACGCCCGAGGCGAAGTTCTCCTCTTCGAAAGCGAAGAGGAGCCCGTCCACGATGCGGAAGCCGGAATAGACGGTGGCGAAGTGGATGGTTCCCACCACGCCCTCCGAGTAGACGATGTGGCCGGTGCTGGCCTCGACGCCCACCGCGATCGCCTTGCTGCCTTCGAGCGGCAGGCCGATGGAGCGCAGCTTCTTTCCCTCCCGCACGATCTCGCCCAGATCGCGCAGCTGAGCGCGATGGCGCAGCAGCGCCGCCGGCAGATCGAGGCGCACCGCCTGCAGCACCATGGCGTCCAGCATCGGGCCAGAGACCACCTGGCCGTCGCGCGCGCCGCGGCTTCCGTCGAGGATGCGCACCTCCGGCGAGGTGGCCCCGGGCCGGTGGATCTCGATCGAGAGCCGCGAAGGCGGCTCAAAGGCGCGCACCAGCGTGCCGTCGCCGCGCCCGCTGGTGATGGTGCCG
>JANXXR010000487.1 GCA_025350525.1 Deltaproteobacteria bacterium | reverse complement strand
CCGAGCACGCTCGCACCGCCGCCCGATCTCAGCGACGCAACCTCGAGCACGATCGTCCAGCTGAACGACACGGCGAAGGCAGGACTCATCATGGCTGGCTTGTCGATGGAGGCACGGAGTCTCGCCCAGGCGAAGAATCTCACGCCGGGCGGCCCACTCAACTCGCTAGCGCTTCTCAGCGCGATTGCGGCCGACCTGACCGCCGACGGGTATTTCGACGGCCAGGGTGCAGGAGGCGCACGCCAGACCGTGCCGCCCTCCGCTATCAACGCCTACGCCCTCGATGGGCAGACCGTCCGCGCCACGCTGGCGCAGGGCATTTCAAATTTCCTCTCGAGCAGCCGGAACAGCTCGCACATCGCGCAGGCCGACGCCCAAGCGCTGATGACGGCGATCGCCACCGACAGCAACACGCAGCTCTTCCGCGATCAAGGCGGGACATTGGACATCACGCCGCCCACGATCGCCTTCGTGCAGCCGGCCGCGAACGCATCGGTGCACGGCCAAGTGACCATCGAAGCGATCGCAACTGACGACAACGCGATGGGGACGTTGACGTTCAGTGCACCGAACGTCCTGACCGCCACGCAGGCGGCGCTCGAGAATTCGGGCAAGACGATGCGGATCAAGACGATCCTCGATGTGAGCGCATTGCCCGACGGGTCGCTGACGATCAGCGTCGCGGCCAGCGATGCCGCCTCGAATACCGCAACGCAGAGCCTCATCATCCGCGTTGCGAATCACGGGCCGTTGATCACCGTGAGCGCGCCAACCTCCGGCCAGACAGTAAAGGGCACCGCTACAATCTCCGCGACCGCGAGCGGCCAGAACGGAGCGAACGTCACTGCCCTGGCCCTCGTGGGCCCGCCGCCCGGCGCCGGTGCCGACATGCTTCCAGCGGCTGACGCTCTCTCGATCAATTGGGACAGCACGCAAACCTTGGAAGGGCCCACCACCTTGCACTTCCAGGCCACCGACAGCTTCGGGGGTCTCACCGACCTCTTCGTGCCGGTCATCGTGGACAACGTTCCGTTCGGCGTGCTCGACGTCACGGTCTCTGCTGGCGCACCCATCGCGGGCGCCACTGTTAGCGTGGTGGCGATCGACGACGTCACCGGCAGCGATGCCACATCTATTGGGCCCAACAACGGAGTGCTCGGCCAGTGCAGCGCGACGAATGCGAGCGGGTTTCTGTCCTGCGTCCTCTCCGTCGAAAACTACCAGGGCCCGATTCAGGTGCGTGCCTTCGGTGCTGGCCTGAGCTACGTTGACCCGAGCGACGGAATCACGACTATCTCTGTCAGTACCCAGTTCCAGTTTTCCTCCTTCATCGGCCACTACAAGACCGGCCAGCACATCGCGGTGCCTCTCACGCTCTGGACCACGCTCGATGACCAGGTTGTACTCGCCTATCTCGCCGGCGCCGACCGCGCCGCGTCCGCGCCACACTCGCTCGCAACCTCGCTCGCCACGATCGACCCGCTCTTCAGCAAGCACCTCACCCTCTCGACGAGCTGGGACGTGCGCAGCACCATCCCCGTCTCGCTTACGACTTCCGCTCAATCGCTCCGCGATGTGGTGTACGCCGCACTGCCGGATGTTGCGCTCAACCAGATCGCGCGCGACAAGAGCGCTGTCGCGAACGTCACCCCTGGCGGCGTTATCACCGCGGTGACTGTGCTGCAGCTCCTCGAGCGTGACGCCATTGCCGATGGCCAGTTCGACGGACTCTCGGGCGCGGCACAGCTCAAGACGGCCGGCAATCCGCAACAGCCTCTCGACCCGAGCTGGCTGCGCTACGCCATGGCGCAGGCCCTCGACGAGTGGTTCAAGGGCGGGACCAACAAGACCGCGCTCAGCAGCTCGGACGTCCAGAGTGCCGGGGTCTTCGATACGGTCGCCGGGGACACCTCGATCCTGTTCCCGTCGAGTGTCTTCCCACCGCCCTATGACAACACGCCGCCGAGCGTGACCATCACGCCGACGTTCACGAACAACGGCTTCACCGCCAGCCCGGTAAGCTACGCCGCGCAGTTGCTCGTCGCGGGCAGCTTGTATCTGGTCGTGGCGGCAAGTGATTCGTCCGGCGTGCAGGCGACATCGGTGCAGTACCAGAGAAGCGGGGCGACCTCCTGGACCCAGATGACCCCTGCAGGCGGGAGCACCGCAACCAGTTTTTCCGGGACCGTGGACACGACCTCGCTCGCCGACGGGATCTTGACCGTCCAAGTCCTATCCACTGACAGGGTGGGGAACGCCGGCACCACGACGAAGCAGTACGTGGTGAAGAACACGGCGCCGGCGATCGCGCTCGTCCAGCCGGTGGCCCCGAGCGGCTATCCCAACCCGGCGCTGCCCGCGTACTCCTCGGTCGTGCCAGCGAACATCACCGTTACCGACGCGCAGGGAACAGGTGCGGTGGCCACTGTTTCGGAGACATCCCTTAACGTCACGCTCACGAACAGCACCAGCGCGGGTGCAACAACGTGGCTTGGTGCCTGGGCCATTCCCAGCGCGCAGGCCGATGCGGCGCTCTCGTTCACCTACAAGGCCTGCGACATTGTCTTCAACTGCCGGACCCGGACCATTCCCTTTGCGGTGGATCGAACGCCCCCGATCGTCTCGATCACCACCGCACCGCCGCGGTACACGAATCCACCCTCCGTCAACATCGTCGCGGCTGCATCCGACGGTTCAGGCTCCGGCGTGGCTGGAGTGTTCGCGCAAAATGTCTCTGCGAGTGCGGCGCCGGTCGCTGGGGTCTACGACGCGGGATCGGGTTCCTGGATCATTTCCGGCATTGGGTTGAAGCCTAATTCCGACAACACCATCGTCGTCTACGGCATGGACAATGCACTCGACTCCTCCAGCACCATCGCAGGCGCCAATGGAGGCGCCGGGCGCAATCCGCCGTACCAGCAGACCGCGTACTCGATGAATGACCAGAGCTCCCCGAACCCGACTGCCAGCGTCTCTCAGCCCGCGTCTTACTACGATGAGCGGGCGATGCGACTCGTGCAGCTCTCCGGACGGCCCGCCAACCTCACGAGCTCCTGGTATTTCGACCCTTCGTCGTTCGCCAACTCGACTGCAGCGCCCTTTCTCGGCGTCGACATTTCCGGCGCGACTCCAGTCCACAAGACGCTCCAGCGCATCGCTCTCGGAACGAATTTCCCGACCTTGAGCGACCTCCTCGGCGCGCGCGGCTCCAGCACGAATACGCCCTACATCGCGATCACCGTGCCGTACAACGCGGGCAGCGAGGCGCCCATTGTCAGCGCTTCCTACAGCGCGACCGTCACCTGTTCCGGGTGTCCGAGCTTCGCGCCCGCCACTGGCGCTTTGGTGAAGGACACCGTCACCGTCTCCGATGGCACTCGCTATCTGCTGCCGCTCTCGACTGAATTCATTCCGGCTCTGGGGCAGATCAACTCACAGGCCACCGTCTATGTGTCCGCAAACGCGACCGACGCGGCGGGCAACACCAGAGC
>JANXXR010000472.1 GCA_025350525.1 Deltaproteobacteria bacterium | reverse complement strand
GTTCTACCGGGACCTGCGCGACCCCGCCGTCGTCTCGGCCATCGCCATGGTCCACCAGCGCTTCTCGACCAATACCTTTCCCTCCTGGGCGCGGGCGCATCCCTATCGCTACATTTCGCATAACGGCGAGATCAATACCCTGCGCGGCAACATCAACTGGATGCACGCGCGCCAGTCGATGATGCGCTCGAAGCTCTTCGGCGAGGATTTGAAAAAGATCCTCACCATCATCGACACCGAGGGCTCCGACTCGGCCATGTTCGACAACGTCCTCGAGCTGCTCACGCTCTCGGGGCGCGAATTGCCGCACGCGATGATGATGATGGTCCCCGAGCCGTGGGCGCGGGACGAGACCATGAGTCCGGAGCGCAAGGCCTTCTACGAATACCACTCCTGCCTGATGGAGCCCTGGGACGGCCCCGCCTCCATCGCCTTTACCGACGGCTTCCGGGTGGGCGCGGTCTTGGACCGCAATGGCCTGCGGCCTTCGCGCTATTACATCACCACCGACGACCGGGTGGTGATGGCCTCGGAGGTGGGCGTCCTCGACATCCCGCCCGAGCAGGTGCTGTACAAGGGCCGGCTGCAGCCGGGGCGCATCTTCCTCGTCGACACCCTCTTGCAGCGCATCGTCTCCGACCAGGAGCTGAAAGAGCGCATCGCGCGGGAACAGCCCTATGCCGAATGGCTGAAGAAGTCGCTGCTGCATCTGCAAGATCTGCCCGCCCCCACCGAGGTGCGCGGCGCCGATCACGAGACGGTGCTGCGCCGGCAGGAGGTCTTTGGCTATACCTCCGAAGACGTCAAAATCCTGATTACGCCGATGGCCAGCACCAGCAACGAGTCGATCGGCTCGATGGGCACCGACACGCCGCTGGCCGTCCTCTCCCAGCGCCCGCAGCCGCTCTTCAACTATTTCAAGCAGCTCTTCGCGCAGGTGACCAATCCGCCGGTGGACGCCATCCGCGAAGAGATCGTGATGATGACCGAGGCGGCGCTGGGCCCCGAGGCCAATCTGCTCGAGCCGGGGCCGGAGTCGTGCCGGCAGCTGGAGTTGCCCTCGCCGATCCTGAGCAACGACGATCTGGAGCGGATCCGCGCCCTCGACGGCCAGAGCGGCCTGCGCAGCGTGACCTTGCCCATCCTCTTCAATCCCGGCGACGACGGCAAAGGCCTGCGCAAGGCGCTGGAAGACCTGCGCTGGGGCGTCTCCGAATGCCTCGCCGAAGGCTACAACTGCATCATCCTCTCCGACCGCGGCCACGACGCGGAGCGCGCGCCCATTCCCTCGCTGCTCGCCTGCTCGGCGGTGCAACACCACCTCATCCGCGAGGGCACCCGCACCCGCTGCAGCCTGGTGCTGGAGACGGGCGAGCCGCGCGAGGTGCACCATTTCGCCCTGCTCATCGGCTATGGGGCCAGCGCCATCAATCCCTATCTCGCCTTCGAGACGGTGCACGACCTGGTGGCCCACGAGCTCATCCCCGGCCCTGCCGAGGCCGCGGTCAAGCGCTACCAGAAGGCCGTGGTCAAGGGCATCGTCAAGGTCATTTCCAAGATGGGCATCAGCACCATCCAGAGCTATCACGGCGCGCAGGTGTTCGAAGTGGTGGGGCTCTCACAGGACTTCGTCGACGAATACTTCACCTGGACGGCGTCGCGCATCGGCGGCGTCGGCATCGACGTGGTGGCCAAGGAGGCGCGCATGCGGCACGAGCGCGGCTTCCCGCCCAAGCGGCCCATCTTCCATACCAGCCTGCCGGCCGGCGGCGAATATCAATATCGGTTCGGCGGCGAATACCATTTGAGCAATCCGGAGACCATCCACAAGCTGCAGCACGCCTGCCGCACGGCCAATTACCAGGTCTTCCAGGAATACACCGCGCTGGTCGATACCCAGACGCGGGACCTCTGCACCCTGCGCGGCCTGATGGACTTCAAGGCGGCGGCGAAGCCGGTGCCCATCGCCGAGGTGGAGTCGGTCGAGTCCATCGTGCAGCGTTTCAAGACCGGCGCCATGAGCTACGGCAGCATTTCCAAGGAGGCGCACGAAGCGCTGGCCATCGCCATGAACCGCCTGGGCGGCAAGTCCAACACCGGCGAGGGCGGCGAGGACCCGGCGCGCTATCTCGCCGACGGCTCCGGCGACTCGAAGAACTCGGCCATCAAGCAGGTGGCCAGCGGGCGCTTCGGGGTGACCAGCAATTACCTGGTGCACGCCCGCGAGCTGCAGATCAAGATCGCCCAGGGCGCGAAGCCCGGCGAGGGCGGGCAATTGCCCGGCAGCAAGGTCTATCCGCCCATTGCAAAAGTGCGGCACGCCACTCCCGGCGTCGGCTTGATCTCGCCGCCGCCGCACCACGATATCTATTCGATTGAAGACCTCGCCCAGTTGATCCACGATCTGAAGAACGCCAACCGGCACGCGCGCATCAGCGTCAAGCTGGTGGCCGAGCTTGGGGTGGGCACCATCGCCGCCGGGGTGGCCAAGGCGCACGCCGACGTGGTGCTCATCTCCGGCTATGACGGCGGCACCGGCGCCTCGCCGCTGACCTCGATCAAGCACGCCGGCATTCCCTGGGAGCTGGGCCTCGCCGAGACGCATCAAGTGCTGGTGCTCAACGACCTGCGCAGCCGGATCACGGTCGAAGTGGACGGGCAATTGAAGACCGGCCGCGACGTGGTCATTGGAGCCTTGTTGGGCGCGGAAGAGTTTGGCTTCGCCACCGGCCCCTTGATGGCCTTGGGCTGCATCATGGTGCGCGCCTGCCATTTGAATACCTGCCCGGTGGGCGTGGCCACGCAGGATCCCGAGCTGCGCAAGAAGTTCACCGGCGACCCGCAGCACGTGGTCAACTTCATGCGCTTCGTCGCGCAGGAGGTCCGCGAGCACATGGCCGAGCTCGGCTTCCGGACCTTCGAGGAGATGGTGGGCCGCTCCGAGCGCATCGAGATGCGGCGCGCCGTCGATCACTGGAAGGCGCGCAGCCTCGACTTCAGCCGCATCCTCTACAAGCCCACCGTCCCCAAGCACTACGGCCGCACCCGGCTGATTCCGCAGGACCACAAGCTGGAGGAGTCGCTCGACGCCACCACCCTGCTCAAGCTGGCCCGGCCCGCCATCGAGGAGCGCAAGCAGGTGCGGGCCACGCTGCCCATCCGCAACACCAACCGGGTGGTCGGCACCATGACCGGCAGCGAAGTCACCCGAAGGCATGGTCCCTTGGGATTGCCCGACGACACCATTCATTTCGAGTTCCGCGGGTCGGCGGGGCAATCGTTCGGCGCCTTCATTCCTCCCGGTATGACGCTGGCCTTGGAAGGCGACGCCAACGATTACATCGGCAAAGGGCTCTCGGGCGGGCGCATCGTCGTCTTTCCGCCACGGGAAGCACGCTTCGTCGCCGAGGAAAACATCATCATCGGCAACGTCGCCTTTTATGGAGCCACCGGAGGGGAGGCCTATATCCGCGGCCTCGCCGGCGAGCGCTTCTGCGTGCGCAACTCCGGCATCGACGCGGTGGTGGAGGGTGTCGGCGATCACGGCTGCGAATACATGACCGGCGGGCGCGTCGTCGTGCTCGGCACCACGGGCCGCAATTTTGCCGCAGGCATGAGCGGCGGCGTGGCGTATGTGCTCGACGAAGCAGGCGACTTTGCCACGCGCTGCAACACGCA
>JANXXR010000462.1 GCA_025350525.1 Deltaproteobacteria bacterium | reverse complement strand
TTCGGCCAGGTGCTGATGGAGTCGATGGACAACGCCCTCGACAACGCCTACAAATTTTTCGTGCCCGGCTGGAACGAGATGTCGCGCAAGCGGATGGCGAGCGGAGCGTAGTTGCTCTTAGGCGCGCACGAATCGACCAGCGGCGGGCTGCACGAAGCCTATCCCCGCGCGCTGGCCGACGGCGCCGAGTCCGTGCAGATCTTCACCAAGTCGAGCCGGATGTGGCGGGCCAGGGAGATCACGGCTGACGACGCCGCGCTCTTCCGCAAGCACGCCGGCGAGGCGGGCTTTCCCGCCAGCGTCCACGCCAGCTACCTCATCAACCTTGGCTGCGGCCCGGGCGACCTGCGCGAGAAGTCGATCGCCGCCTTCACCGACGAACTGATGCGCTGCGACCTCATCGGTGCGCCCTACCTCGTGGTCCACCCGGGCTCCTGTCCCGAGACGGACCGCGGGCTCTCGGCCATCGCCGAAGGGCTCGACCGGACCTTCGCCGCCCACCGGGGCGCCTGCCTCGTGCTGCTGGAGACCGCCGCCGGGCAAGGCAACGCGCTGGGCCGGACCTTTGAAGAGCTGCGCGAGATCCGCGACCGCTGCAAGAGCCCCGACCGCATCGCCGTCTGCCTCGATACCTGCCACGTCTTCGCCGCCGGGTACGACCTCAGAAGTGACCGCGCTTACGACCAGACCTTCGAGAAGTTCGACGAAGTGTTGGGCACCGGACTCATCCGCGCCTTCCACTTGAACGACTCGGTCAAGCCGCTGGGTTGCCGGGTGGACCGCCACGAGCACGTCTGCAAGGGCGAGATCGGGACGCAGGCCTTCCGCCGGCTGGTCAATGACGAGCGGTTCCGCGACGTTCCGGGCTACCTCGAGATTCCGCCCGAGGGCAACCGCGCCTGCCTCGAGCGGCTGCGCAAGCTGCGGGCAAGCAGCAAGCCAAAAGCACAGACCGCTACCGGACGCAAAGGCAAGACCCGCGTTGCCACCCGCCGCCGGGCCGACTAAGGTACCTCCCCACTCCATGGGTCATGTCCCCTCGCCGCGTGAGTCCGAGCGGCCCCCCGACCATTCCGCACACTTCGCCCTCCGCGACCGGCTGCGCAAGCTGCTGGCGGTGGCCAAGGGCCACGAGCGCGCGCTGGTTCTCACCCATGACAACCCGGATCCCGACGCCGTGGCCAGCGCCTGCGGGCTCGCTCACCTGCTCGATCAGTGCGCGGGGGTCCGGGCGATGGCGGCGTACGGCGGCATCATCG
This sequence comes from Deltaproteobacteria bacterium, assembly GCA_025350525.1. Taxonomy (GTDB): domain Bacteria; phylum Myxococcota; class Myxococcia; order Myxococcales; family 40CM-4-68-19; genus 40CM-4-68-19. The sequence continues at coordinate 4,707 of JANXXR010000462.1, read as the reverse complement.
GGCGCGCCGAGAACAAGGCGATGCTCAAGGTGCTGCACCTGCCCATCCAGCCGGTGGCGCGGGTCGAGCACCAGCCGCACGACCTCATCTGCCTGGTCGACACCCAGCCCGAGGTGGGCAACTACTCGCTCGCCAGCACCGAGCTTCCCCAGCTGGTCATCGACCACCATCCGGCGCGTCCGTCGTCGCTGATGGCGGCCTTCCATGACGTGGGCGGCCCGGCGGGCGCCACCTCGACGCTGGTCACCCAGTACCTGCGCTGTGCCAGGCTGACGCCGGGGCCGCAGCTCGCCACCGCGCTCTTCTACGGCATCAAGAGCGACACCCGCGACCTGGGCCGCGAATACGATCCGGCCGACGTCGAGTGCTACAACTGGCTCTTCCCGCACATCGACAAGCCGTCGCTGTCGCGCATCGAGCACCCGGCGGTGCCGGCGCGCTACTTCGCCGCCTACCACCGCGCCTACGAGCGCGCCCGTCTGCACGGCGGCGGCGAGGGAGTGGTGGTGGACATGGGCGACGTCTACGTTCCCGAGATCGTCCCCGAGGTCGCCGAGAAGCTGGTCAGCCTCGAAGGGCTGCGCTGGTCTTTGGCCACCGGCGCCTTCAAAGGCGAGCTCTACCTCTCGCTGCGGCTCAACGATCGGCGGGTCAACGCCGGCAAGCTGGTGCGCGAGGTCTGCGCTCCTCTGGGCGGCAGCGCCGGCGGGCACGGCGCCATGGCCGGCGCCCGGGTTCCGCTGCGGGGGCGCTCGAGCGACCTGCTCTCGACCGACATCTTCGCCATGTTCCTGCGCGCCTTCCACCTGCGACCCGGGCCGGGCTCGCCGCTGGTGCCGCTCTTGCCGTGAGCGGCGCGGCCATCTATCTGGCCCACCAGTGGGCCCCGCTGCGGAGGCGCCTCTGAGCGGCGCATCGATCTATCTCGACGCCAACGCCACCACCCCGCTTCATCGCGAGGTGATGGCGGAGCTGATGCCGGCCCTCAGCGGCCATTTTGGAAACCCCAGCTCGGTACACAAGCCCGGGCAGGACGCCCGGGCGCTGGTGGACGCGGCCCGGGAGCGGTGCGCGCGGGCCCTCGGGTGCGCTCCGGGTGAAATCATCTTCACCAGCGGCGGCACCGAGTCGGACGCGCTGGCGATCCTGGGCGGAAAGCCGCGCAAGCTGGTGACCACCGCGGTCGAGCACCCGGCGGTGCTGGCCGCCTGCGCGCAGGCGCTCGAGTGCGTGCGCGTGCCGGTCTCGAGCGCGGGCGAGCTGGATCTGGAGGCGCTCCGGCGGGCGCTGCCGGGCGCGTCGCTCTGCTCGGCGATGGCCGCCAACAACGAGACCGGCGTGGTCTTTCCGCTGCCAGAGATCGCCGCCCTCTGCCGCGAGGCCGGGGTGCCGCTGCACGTGGACGCGGTCCAGGCCGCGGGTAAGCTCGCGCTCGACTTCCCCTGGGACCTGATCTCGATCTCCGCCCACAAGATCGAAGGGCCCAAGGGCGCGGGCCTGCTCGGGGTGCGCCGCGGCATCAAAGTCGCGGCGCTGCAGGCGGGCGGACACCAGGAACGAGGGCGGAGGGGCGGCACCGAGAACGTGGCCGGCATCGTCGGGATGGGCGCGGCGCTGGAGCGCGCGGTGCGCGGGCAGCCCGAGCGGGAGTCGCGGCTGCGGGCGCTGCGCGACCGGCTGGAAGCAGCGGCGCGGGCCATCCCAGGCGCGCGGGTGGCGGGCGCCGGCGTCGATCGTGTGTGTAATACATTGAATGTCGCATTTTCAGGATGCGACGGCGAGACCCTGCTGGCCGCGCTCGATCTCGAGGGCATCAGCGTCTCGACCGGCAGCGCCTGCAGCTCCGGGTCGCTCGAGCCCTCGCCGGTGCTGCTGGCGATGGGCTATCCGCCCAACCTCGCCGGCGGCGCCCTGCGCTTCTCGCTCTGGAGCGGCAACACCGCCGAGGAGATCGACCGCGTCTGCGCGATCCTCCCCGGCATCGTCGCCCGCGCCCGCCGCTAGGCTACTTCCGCGCGGCTCCGCGCAGAAAGCCGTCGATCTCCTCGAAGAACTTGAAGCGCTGTTTCTCGAAGAGCACGAAGTGGGTCGCGTGCGGCAGGGTCACGTGCTTCTTCTCGGGCGCGTTGACGAGGTCGCGCAAGAGTCCTTCGCCGTCGTGCACGAAGCTCCAGGTGTCGTCCTCTCCGGCGATCAGGAGCGTGGGCACGTAGATGTTGGCGGCGTTCCAGAGGCGGCGGCCGGTGGCTTGGTAGAACGAGTCCTCGAGCACGCCGTTGGGCGCGCGCAGGCTGGCCGGCATGCGCGTGTTGCTGGTGGGGTCGGTGGCGAGCGCGGCGGCGTTGAAGGCGTCCTGCACGCCGCCGCGGCCATGGGAGGCTCCTCCGGAAAGTTGGGCATCCTAGCGCAGGGCGGACACGACCGCGTCGGCGAGCTGCCGCGCCCCCTGCGCGTCCGGGTGGCCGTCCCAAGGCATGATCCGCGCGGGGTCGAGCCAGACGACGACGTGGGGCAGCCCTTCGACCAGCCCCGACACCAGCTCCGGCACCGGCCCGTACACCGGCACGACGAAGAGCGGCCGCGCCCCGTGCGCCCGGGCGACCCGCGCAGTCTCCTCGAGGACGGCGCGGGTGAGGGCGAGGGCCTTCTGCAGGCGGGGCTCGGGCAGGATCTGCAGCTCGTCGACGAACATCTCGCGCAAGAGGATGCGCGGCGCGAAGGCGGGCACCAACGGAAGGGCCCCGTCGCGCAGCTCGAGGTGGGGCCGAGCGTCGTTGAGGTTCCTGCGCAGTTGCACGGCCAGCACCGTCGTCACCAGCGCCACCGGGCGCCGCAGCCGGTCGAGCGCGTCGCGGGCGCGGAGCAGCGCCTGGTCGTTGCCGTACCCGCCCTCGGCCACGTTGATGACTTGAAGCCCCATCCGCTCGCCCGCCTGCGCCGCAAACGTCTCCTTCCACGAAAGGCCGTGGCCGACCGCGATGGACTCGCCGGTCACCAGCAGCGTCGGCGCCTGCGGATCTTCCACGAAACCGGTCGAGGCGGCGCGGTCGCCGTGCGCATCGATGTCGTAGGCGACCACCGGCCCTCCCCCCGGGGCTCCGAAGCGGAGGGTGCGCATCGGCACGAAGGCCCAGCCCGTGCGCGGGTCCTTCTCGCCGAGCAGCCACTCGAGCCGCGGATACCCGGTGCGGCGCTCCGGGCGGGCGAAGAGCCGCAGCACAATCTCCCCAGCGCACAACGCCAAAAGCACCGCCAGCGCGGATCGCGCCAGGCCCCCGGCCGTGGGTTGACCGAGGCGCAGCGCCACCAGGGCGAGCACCGCGCCAATGCAGAGGAGTCCGATGCGCACGGCGGCGTGCATCCACCGCGGCGGCGGCAGGTAGCAGGCCGAGACCACGTGGCGCATCCACCAGGCGCCGTCGAGATGGGCGGCCGCCAACCAAAGGGCGAGCACCGCGGCCCCGAGCACAAGACGAATGAACCATCGCAGCATGGGCAGCAGCGTACCAGCGCGGCGGCGTGCTAGCGTCCCCGGCCATGCTCGATCGCCTCCTCAAGCCCGTGCACCGCTGGGTCTGGAGCGATCCCAACCGCCGCGGTCGCAAGCTCTTGCGCTTCTCCGAAACCGAGGCTGCGGGCGGCCGCGACCTCGCCCGCGCTGCCGAGCTGACCCGCGACCCGTCGCTGCGCCGGCTCTACCTGCGCCACGCCGGCGACGAAGCGCGCCATGCGGTACTCTTCCGCCTCCGCGGACGGGCGCTGCTCGCTGCGCTGCCGCGCGGCCGCGAAGCGCTGGAGGCCAACTGGCTTGCGCCGGGCGAGCGCGGCCTCGATGATCTCCACGTGGCCGGCGAGAGCGAGGGAATGCTGCTCGCCTTCCTTCATCTCTCGGAGAAAGCGGCCGCCCACCGTTTCGCGGCCTATCAGGAAGTGCTCGACTGCGATCCGGAGACGCGCGATGTCTTCGCGCGGGTCCTCGAGGACGAGGCGTTCCACATGAGCTACACCCGCAAGCAGCTGGCCCGCATCGCTCCCCGGCAGCAGGGCCTGCGCCTCTGGCAGGGGCGCCTCGACCGCTGGTGGAAGGCGTACCTGCGCCTGGCCGTCGCGCTGGCGTCGGTGCTGGGCGGCGTGATGCTGGCGGCGCAGTACTTCCTGGTGCTGCCGCTCTTTGCGCTCCTGGCGAAGCGCGCACTGCGCCACGAGGGCGCGGGGCTGCGGCCGGTGCGCGCGCCGTCGCCGCTCTCGAGCCAGTACTGATGCGCATCCTCGGCATCTCCGCGCACTACCACGACTCGGCGGCGGCGCTGCTCGTCGACGGCCAGCCGGTCTGCGCCATCGAGGAGGAGCGCCTCTCGCGCCACAAGAACGACGCCGCCTTTCCGTTGGCGGCCATCGAGCTCTGCCTCGACCGCGCGGGCCTTTCGCCCGGCGATCTCGACGCGGTGGTCTTCTACGAAAAGCCGATGCTCAAGTTCGAGCGCATCCTCACCACGGTGCTGCGCGAGTTCCCCCGCTCCTGGCGCAGCTTCCCGCGCGCGATGCAGAACACGCTGGGCGGCAAGCTCTGGGTCAAGGGCATCATCGCCTCGCAGCTGGGCGTGAGCGGCAAGCGCATCCTCTTCACCGAGCACCACCGCTCGCACGCGGCCATGGCCTTCCTCGGCTCGCCCGCGCGGCAGGCGGCCATCCTGGTGGCCGACGGCG
>JANXXR010000407.1 GCA_025350525.1 Deltaproteobacteria bacterium | reverse complement strand
GGGCACGATCCGCGTCGACCTGTCGTCGGCCGGCGCCGAGGTCGTGCAACTAAGGCTCAAAACTGGATCCAGCCGCCGAAAGGCCAATCGTAAGGGCGCAGAAGAAGAAAACAATGGTCAGAGCCGCCCTGTAAGCCGGGTTCTGTCTCGCCGAGTCGTTACCTCCTCGGCGGAGGCGGACATTCCTCCAGGACCGGCGTTGCCGCCGGCCTCCAGCAGGCTACCCGGGAGCGCGGCGGGCCGCCGCATTGCTCCCCTATGTGCCCTTGCTCCGGGTGGGGCTTGCCGTGCCGCCCGTGTCACCACGGGCGCGGTGCGCTCTTACCGCACCGTTTCACCCTTACCGGAAACGTCTCCGGCGGTTTGTTTTCTGTGGCGCTGTCCCGCGAGTCGCCTCGGCTGGCCGTTAACCAGCACCCTGCCCTGTGGAGCCCGGACTTTCCTCCCGCGCATTTTGAAGGCGCCGGCGTCCGCCCGGACGGCTCTGACCGCCGCGGACTCTAGCGCATCTGGCGCGGCGGCGTCGGTCAAACTCCCGCTTCGTCGCCCTGCGGCTCTTCGCCTGCGTAGATGAAGCGGTGGCAGTTGGGGCAACTGAGGATCTCGCTGGAGGTCAGCAGATTGTTGGCCATCTGTGGCGGGATGTTGCGCTGGCAGCCCTTGCAGGTCCCGCTCACCACCGGCACCACCGCCACGCCGCCGCGCTGCTTGCGGATGCGCTCGTACTTCGACACCAGCGACTTGTCGCACTCCTCGATCAGCCGCGCCCGTTCGGCCTGCAGCTCCTGCGTCTGCGTCTGCACCGCGTCGAGCGAGGACTGGATCTCCTGCCCTTCGCGCGTCACCACCGCCTCCTTCTCCGACAGCCCCGCCTCGCCCGTGCCCACCAGCTTGCGCAGGTCGTCGTACTCGCCGATGAGGCGCTTCAGCTCCTCCTCGGCGGTGAGGTTGGTCTTCTTGGCGATGTCCAGCTCGCGCGCGAGCGCGGCGTACTCGCGGGGCGTCTTCAGCTCGTTGAGGCGCGACTCCCACTTCTTCACCTTGTCGCGCTCGAGCCCGAGCAGCTGCTCGTTCTGGCGGCGGGCGCGCTCGTTGTCGGCCAGCTTGCCGCGGGTGGCGTCGAGCGCGGTCTTGGCCTGGCCGCGCTCGATCTCGATCTGCCGGAGCCGGGCTGGATGCTTCTCCGCCTCGGCCTCGAGATCGCGGATCTTCAAGTCGACCTTCTGCAACTCCTCCAGCGCCTTCAGCTTCTCTCGCGACAACGGTGCCTCCCAGCGGGGACCGCTTTTTCTCCCCTGCAGGCGGAGTTGTCAACGCTGGCGCACCTGAGTGCTGTGGCCTGACGCCTGAATGGGCCCGGCAGGATTCGAACCTGCATGCGACCGGTTATGAGCCGGCTGCTCTGCCGTTGAGCTACGGGCCCGCGACCGGAACACAGCTAGCACCGAAGCGCAGCCTAGCGCGACGCGTGGCAGCCGCACAGCTGGAAGCATAGACTCCTCGCGTGCGCACCCTCGCCCTGCTGCTCCTCGCCTCGACCGCAGCCCTCGCTGACGAGATCGATCTGTCCCAGCGCCGCAGCAGCGGCCGTCCGCCCTCTTACGTCCTGCGCGTCGAGGGCGGCAACGAGTTCGCGCCCTACGGTCGCGTCGGCGGCTCCTTGAGCTGGCTGACCGAGAGCCTCTTCGAGTTCGAGCTGGGCGCGGGCGGCGGCTTCCCGGGCTTGCAGGCGGGCTTCGCGGTGCGGCGGCTCTTCGGCGAAGGCCAGTACCTGGTCACCGAGATCGCCATCGCCGGCAACAGCCGCGTCAACCGCGGCGCCGCAGACGCCGACCGCTACCTGAGCGCCGGCGCCGCGCAGGCCAAGGGCAGCCTCTGGACGGATCTGGGTGTCGGCTTCGAGCAGCGGTCCGACCTCTTCGACCTGAGCGTCGTCGGCGCGCTGGTGCTGACCACCGCCAGCCTCACGCCGAAGTGGTGCGTCCACGCCGGCGTGGGCTTCGGGTTCTAGGAGCTCGTTGGCGTATTCGCCAGTCGGGCTAGCGGCCGCCGCGATCCGCCGCGACGGCCGCCAAGCGATCCTAGAAGTGCTTCCCGTAGCTGCCCACCGGCGCCGAGAAGCCGATGTCGCGGTGCTCGGTGGCGGGCGAGAGGTACGAGCGGTCGGCGACGGTGGTGGTGCGGTCGGTGGACTGCGTCGCCGCGCTGATGCCGCCGACGATGAGTCCGACGCCGAGGCCGATGCCCGCGCCGACGAGGATGTCGCGCTGCCAGTTGCCCCAGTCGCCGTTGCCGTTGTTGGTGCCGTAGCGGTTGTAGAGCGCGACGCCGCCGCCGATGGCGCCGCCGAGGACCGCGCCGCCGATGGCGTCGGTGACGATGGTTCCGACGGGGTTGGGCCGGTCGGCCGTCACGCCGACGACGGTGGTGTCCGAAAGGGCTGCAGAGGTCGCAGCCCGGTGAGTGGTGAGATCGATGGCGTTCGCCCTCGCCGGTACAGCGAGGCAAAGCGCGAGCGCGGCCGCAAGCACAGTGGTCTTCAGCATTATGGAATTCCTCCTGCTGAAAAGCTGAGGCCGTCAGGGCCGAGGCGGCAACCCGACGGCCGTGCGGGCAGGCGCTCGAAGCGCGCGGCGCTTGGTGATCCAGGCGGCGGCCGCGGCCATCGCCACCACCAGGTTCATGCCGGCGAAGTCGGAGGCGAAGTTGAACCAGAAGCCGAACCGGCGCGGGTCGGGATGCCAGAGCAAGGCATAGACGCCCTGGATCGCTTCCACCGCAGCGGCCGTGAGCCCCACCTCGGCGGCGAGCAGCAGCGGGAGCCGGGCGAGGAGCGGCCGCCCGGCGAGTCCGATCTGGTTGACGGTGGCGGCGAGCGCGTAGAACGCGACCAACACCAGCGTCGCCAGCACGTCGATCGTGAGCGTGGGATGGAACGGCCGCGCCAGCCAGACTGCGAGGCCCCAGAGCGCGAGCCACGCGAGGGCAGCGAGACGGGGACACGATGCGCGGCTTCCGCCGCGGCGATCATGTCCCCCGAGACTATTTTCCGGGGACACGATGCGCGGCTGACTAGTTTTCGACGAAGCTGCGAAGGCGCTTGCTGCGCGACGGGTGACGTAGCTTGCGGAGCGCCTTGGCCTCGATCTGCCGGATGCGCTCGCGCGTGACCTCGAAGTCCTGACCGACCTCTTCCAGCGTGTGGTCGGACTTCTCGCCGATGCCGAAGCGCATGCGCAGCACCTTCTCTTCGCGCGGCGTCAGGGTGGCGAGGACCTTCCGGGTCTGCTCGGCGAGGTTCATGTTGATGACCGCGTCGGACGGCGAGGTGATGGCCTTGTCCTCGATGAAGTCGCCGAGGTGGCTGTCCTCCTCCTCGCCGATGGGCGTCTCGAGGCTGATGGGCTCCTTGGCGATCTTGAGGACCTTGCGGACCTTGTCGAGCGGCAGCTCCATCTTCTCGGCGATCTCTTCCGGCGTCGGCTCGCGGCCGATCTCCTGCACCAGGTAGCGGCTGGTGCGGATCAGCTTGTTGATGGTCTCGATCATGTGCACCGGAATGCGGATGGTGCGCGCCTGATCGGCGATGGCGCGGGTGATGGCCTGGCGGATCCACCACGTCGCGTAGGTCGAGAACTTGTAGCCGCGCTTGTACTCGAACTTGTCGACGGCCTTCATGAGGCCGAT
>JANXXR010000395.1 GCA_025350525.1 Deltaproteobacteria bacterium | reverse complement strand
CGCGTGGAAGGGACTCGTTTTGGTCGTCACTCGGTTCACGCGCACGAGAACCATCACCGACACGACTTGGCCCCAAAACGAGGACGAGGACGAGCACGGCGCTTACTTAAGTGAGCGGCATTGGGCCCATGGGCCCGCGGGGCCGCCGTCAGACGAACCGGGCGCCTTGGACGGCGGCTTCGACGACCTCCGCGCGGCCGCCGACGCCCACCGACGCCGCCGCGTCCATCATCGCCGTGGCGACGTCGCGCGACTTGTCCGGCGTGCAGAGCGCGCAGACGGTGGTGCCCGCGCCCGAGAGCGCAGCGCCCAGCGCGCCGCCCTTCATGGCCGCCTCGAGCAGCGCCGGCAGCCAGGTGAGCAGGCCGGCGCGGGCGGGCTGGTGCAGCCGGTCCAGCATGGCGTCGCGGAGCAGGTCGTACTCTCCCTCGGCGAGCGCCGCCACCAGGAGCGCGGCGCGGCCCAGGTTGTAGACGGCGTCCTCCATCGGCACCTGCTTGGGCAACACTGCCCGCGCCGCCGAGGTGGCCAGCTCCTGATCGGGAATGTAGAGCGCCGCGCGCAGCGGCCGCTTGATGGCGATGGGGCACGAGAGCACCCGCCCTTCGCCGTCGCGGATGGAGACCTGCGCCCCGCCGCGCAGCGACGGCACCACGTTGTCGGGATGCCCTTCCATCTCGACCGCGGTGCGCAGGATGCCGGCCTCGCCGATGCCGCCGTCGAGGAGCCGGTCGGCGATCATCGCCCCCGCCAGCGCTGCCGCCGCCGACGAGCCCAGCCCGCGCTTGAGCGGAATCGAGCTGTGCACCTCCAGCTCGGCATGGAGCAGGGTGGGATCGATCCCGGCGTAGACGGCGGCGTGCTGCGCCGCCTGGATGACGCGGTTGGTGGCGTCGAGCGGCACCCGGCTCGCGCCCTCGCCTACGAACCGCGTGATGCGAATCCGCTCGGTGCCGGGCGTCACCCGGACCATGAGGTCGGGGCCGCCCAGCGCCAGGCCCAGCGAATCGAAGCCCGGCCCAAGGTTCGAGGTGGAGCAGGGGACCATCACGGTGAACGGCTTCATTTCAGTGCAGCCTCCAGCGCGGCAGGGTCGTCGTCGATGGGCGCGCCCAGCGCGGGCGCGGCAGCGATGGCCGCCTGCGGATCCTTGAGGCCGTGCCCGGTGAGCACGGCCACGATCACTTGTCCGGCAAACCGCTTGGGCTCTGCTCGCGCCAGCTTGAGCAGGCCCGCCACCGGCGCGGCGCTGGCCGGCTCGCAGAAGACGCCCGCCTCCGACGACAGCCGGCGGTAGGCGGCGAGGATCTCGTCGTCGGTCACCGCGGCGAACATCCCGCCCGACTCCTGCTGCGCCGCGACCGCCAGCTTCCACGAAGCCGGGTTGCCGATGCGGATGGCGGTGGCGATGGTCTCCGGATTCGCCACCGGCTTTCCGGAGACGAGCGGCGCCGCGCCCGCCGCCTGGAAGCCGAGCAGCACCGGCCGGCGGCCACCCAGCTCGACGAAGCCGCGCCAGTAGGCGGTGATGTTGCCGGCGTTGCCGACCGGAAGCGCCAGCGTGTCGGGCGCACGGTCCAGCGTCTCGACGATCTCGAAGGCCGCCGTCTTCTGCCCTTCGATGCGGTGGGGGTTGACGCTGTTGACGAGCGCGATGCCGGTGCGCCCGGCCAGCTCGCGCACCCGCTGCAGCGCCGTGTCGAAGTTGCCCCGCAGCACCACGATGCGCGCGCCGTGCGCCAGCGCCTGCGCCAGCTTTCCCAGCGCGATCTTTCCCTCGGGGACGACCACGTTGCAGGCGATGCCCGCCGCGGCGCAGTAGGCCGCCGCGCTGGCCGAGGTGTTTCCGGTCGAGGCGCAGACCGCGGACTTCGCGCCCGCCTCGATGGCCTTGGCCAGCGCCACCACCATCCCGCGATCTTTAAACGACCCGGTGGGATTCTGGCCTTCGCACTTGAGCCACAGCTCGCTGCAGCCCAGGTCGCGGGCGAGGGTCGGGGCCGGCACCAGCGGCGTGTCGCCTTCGCCGAGCGAGAGCAAGGGCGTGCGGGCGGTGAGCGGAAGGTGCGCCGCCCAGCGCGCGAGGACGCCGCGCCTCACTTCGACGACTCGACGCGGATGCGCGCCAGCACCGAGCGGGTGGAGGAGAGCTGCGCCAGCTCGGCTTCGGCCGCGGCCAGCGCCGACTCGGGCGCGGCATAGGTGAAGAGCACCACCTCGGCGGCGCCCAGCTTGCCGGGCTCGCGCTGGATGACGCTGGCGAGGCCGATCTCGTGGGTGGCCAGCACCTTGGTGATCTGCGCGAAGACGCCGGGCACGTCGTCGACCGCCAGCCGGAAGTAGCAGCGGGTGGACACCTGAGACATGGGGAGCAGCGGCGCCTCGGGCCCGGAGTCGCGGGGCGGCGCCACCGGATCGCCCAGCGCGAGCCTGCGCGCCACTTGCACCACGTCGGCCAACACCGCGCTCGCGGTGGCGTCGCCGCCGGCGCCCAGCCCGCTGAACATCACCGGTCCGCAGAGATCGCCGACGACGTGCACCGCGTTCTGCGCCCCGTCGATGCGCGCCAGCGGATGGTCAGCGGGCAAGAAGGCCGGATGCACCCGCGCCTCGACCGCGCCGCCAGGCCCGCGCCGCGCGATGGCCAGCAGCTTCAAGACGTAGCCGAGCTCGCGCCCGTAGGCGAGGTCCTTCGGATCCAGCCCGCGGATGCCCTGGCGGTGCAGCTGCGCCGGAGTGCAGGCGGCGTTGAAGGCCAGCCGCACCAGGATGCAGAGCTTGTCGGCGGCGTCCACGCCCTCGAGGTCGTCCTTGGGGTCGGCCTCGGCGTAGCCCGCCTCCTGCGCCTTGGCCAGCGCGTCGGCCAGCGTCTCTCCCTGCGCCATGCGGGTCAGCACATAATTGCAGGTGCCGTTGATGATGGCGCGCAGCTCGGTGATGCGGTTGGCGGCGAGGTCGTCGGTGAGCGGCGCGATGAGCGGAATGCCGCCGCCCACCGCCGCCTCGCAGCGCAGCTCGACGCCCCTCTGCGCCGCCAGCTTCGCCAGCTGCGGGCCGTGCCAGGCCAGCACCCGCTTGTTGGCGGTGACCACCGGCTTTCCAGCCGCGAGCGCGGCGGTCATGAGCGCCCGCGCCGGCTCCTCGCCCCCGATCAGCTCGACGACGAGATCGACGTCGCTCGCGGTGGCCACCGCCATCGGGTCGGTGGTGAGCTGCTCGCGGGCGAGCGGCCGCGGCCGCGTCAGATCGCGCACCGCCGCACGTTGCAAGTGCAGCGAGACGCCCGCCGCGCGGGAGAGCACGTCGTGCCGCTCGAGCAGGGCCCGCGCCACCGCGTGTCCGACCGTCCCCACGCCGAGGAGCCCGATGCGCACCGTCTTCACCGCGCCAGTCTATCAATCTTCGACAACGCGGTCCGAACTCCTTGCGGAAGACGCGCCGCGGGGCCTACAAGGTTTTTCAGATGACCGGGGAAATTCCGCTCACCCAGAAGCTGGGCATCAAGGAGGGGCGCCGCGTGCTCCTGCTCGACCCGCCCGTGAACTTCGCGCGGCGGCTCGACCCGCTGCCGCCCGGCGTCGGCGTCACCACCAAGATCCTCCACCTCTACGACGTCATCGTCGTCTTCGCCTCGTCGCGGGCGGTCCTGGGCGAGCTCTTTCCCAAGGCCAAGCATGTGCTGGCGCCGCGGGGGTCCTTGTGGGTGGCGTGGCCGCGCAAGAGCAGCGGCTTCTTCACCGACCTCGACGAATCGCAGGTGCGCGCGGTCGGGCTCGCCGGGGGGCTCACCGACAACAAGCTGATCGCGGTGGACGAGATCTGGTCGGCGCTGCGCTTCATCGAGAAGGACCGCGAGCGGCTGCCGCTGCCGCGCACCGCCGAGATGTCGTTGCCCGAGGCGTGAGCCGGCTCGACTTCAGCCTTCCCGAGAACGCGCTCTCGCGGGCGCTCTCGGCGCGGCGCGCGCCCTATCTCGATCTGACCAACTCCAATCCGACGGCGGTGGGACTGCCCTACCAGGAGGAGCGGATCCTGCGCGCGTTCTCGAACCCGCTCTTGCTGCGCTACCAGCCTCAGCCGCGCGGGCTGCTCCAGGCGCGCGAGGCGGTGGCGCGGTATGCGGGCGTCGATCCCGGTCGAGTGCTCCTGAGCGCCTCGACCAGCGAGGCGTATGCCTGGCTCTTCAAGCTGCTCTGCGCGCCCGGCGACGAGGTGCTGGCGCCCGCGCCCTGCTATCCGCTCTTCGAGGATCTGGCCGCGCTCGAGGCGGTGCGGCTCGTGCCCTATCCGCTGCGCTGGGACGGCGAGTGGCACCTGGAGCCGGCGGCGCTGCGGTTTTCGCCGCGGACGCGGGCGGTGCTGGTGGTCAGCCCCGGCAATCCGACCGG
>JANXXR010000384.1 GCA_025350525.1 Deltaproteobacteria bacterium | reverse complement strand
TGCACCGGAAAGTGACTGCGCGGCGGTCGCTGCAGCAATCGATCCAAGAGCGGAAACGCCCGTGCTGACTGCGCCTGACCGCGTCGCGGTGTCAGGCGCGTTCACCCCTTGAGGCTCCCGGCTTACAGGGCGGCTCTGACCATTTTCTTTCAGTGACTGGAGGTGAACGCGGCTTGCCGCTGGAGATTCTTCCTCGCGCGCCTCGACATCGGCGTCGGCCACGGCTAGCGTGGCACCCCGCAGAAAGCCGGAAGCAGGCCGGGTGCGATTTGGGGGGGAGCTCGCGATCCGGCCTGCTTCACGGTGTTACGTCCCGTGCCCCTTTGACAACCGCAGAGCCCGACGTGGAACAGGAATCGTTCGGAACGCAGGCTTCCGTCCCCGGGTCCGACTTTGGTCGGAATCGACAAACCTCCAACATGGGTCGAGTCTGGGGGGCGTTGCTGGAAGGTCGGACCCCGGGGCATCGAAGTTGTTCCACGCCTCGCTCGCGGCGCGTCTCATGTTCCGATGGAGGAGTTCTGGAAGCGCTGTCGGATGCGGATTTGGTTGCGAATCATCTCGCTGCCGGTGGCGGTGGGGCCAGCATTTGGCTGCAGGAGCTCTTCCGGCGGCACTACACAAAGGTAGTGACATGGTGTCTGCGGGTCGCCGGCGACCGGGAGGAAGCCTATGACCTCGCGCAAGGAGTGTTCGTGAAAGCGCAGCGCCATCTCGGAGCCTTTCGCGGAGACTCGAAAGTGTCCACGTGGCTCTATTCGATCACGAGGAGCGAATGCCTGAACTACCTGAAAGCGCGCTCTTCGCTCAACGATGCGCTGGACGACGAGGTGGCCGAGGCAGTACCCGACGATCCTGAGTCAGGGCCGGAACGGATCCTGGAATTGCGTTCTTCCGTCAAGGCCGCGCGCGCTCTCTTGGATCGCGAGCTCACCGAGACAGAGAAGCGCGTCTTCACACTGCACTACGGCGACGAAGTGCCGCTGCAGACCATCACCCGCTTGCTGGGACTCGAGAACCCCAGCGGCGCGAAGGCGTACCTCGTCAGCGCAAGGCGCAAGCTTGCCCGCGCCCTGCTGCGACAGCGAGCCGCTGAACGCGTAGCTTAGGGAGACCCGAGCATGGCAACCGAGAGATCAATCGAACGCTCGTTGCTGAGAAACGCCACGTCGCAGTCCTGCGCCTGTGCCACTCCGCTCGAGTTGGGCGGCCTTGCTGACGGGTCGCTCGCACAATTGCCGGCTGCGCGCCTGAGGGATCACGTCGCGGGCTGCGCGCGCTGTCAGACCGAGCTGACGCTTTTCAAGGAGTTCGAGAACACCTCTCCGGCGCCAGACGAGGAGGGCGCGGTGAGCTGGATCTCGGCACGCCTGGAGCGCCAGTTCGCGGAACAAAGCGCTGGACCTTTGCTCTCGCGGATCCCTCACCGGGCGGCGCTGCCGCGGCGTTCCTGGTTCACGGCGGCGAACGGGGGTGGACTCGCGTTGGCGGCCGCGGCGCTGGGCGCGGCCCTGATCATCGGGCTGCGGGAAAGCCAGGCACCGGGGCTGACGCTGCCCTCGCCGGCCGCGCTCACCGTCTTGCGGTCAGCCGGGATCACGCCCCTCTCTCCGGTCGGAAATCTGGACGCACCGCCCAACGAGCTGCGCTGGGAGCGGCGGACCGGCGCCGCGTCTTATTCGGTCCAGGTGATGGAAGTGGATCACGCCGGGCTGTGGAGCGCCGAAACCAGCGACGGGAGCATCGCACTGCCTGCGGCGCTCCGAGCCCGAATCGTTCCCGGCAAGCCGCTTCTCTGGGAGGTGGTCGCGAAAGACGCGGCCGGCAGGGCCATCGCGTCGTCCGGGGAACAGCGGTTCAAGATCAGGATGTAGTCTCAGGAAAAGAGCGCGCGATGAGCACAGTCAACAGGATGAAGCGACCAGGGTGCCAATCGCGTGATCGTTTGGTCGCGGCCATCTTTGCGCTCGTGGTGCCGTCGATCGCACGCGGTCAGGTCAGCACTTGCCTGCCGGTGGTCGATACCACTGCGCCCGCGGGATCGTTCCCGTTGAAGGTGCTGGTCGCCGATCCCACCGACCCAACCCCCATCATCATCGACTTGCAGAGCATCGGATTGCCCGGCTTCGGCGCGGTCCAGGGAGTGACGCTGCCGGGGGCGCCAGACGCAGCGGGCACTGCCCTGACCGTCGGCACCTCACTGGTCATCCGGACGGTCGCGCCCTCCGCGACGCTGGGGCCCGCTTACGCACCGATGTTGGCGATGAACGTCGCCGCTCCCACGACCGCTTGGGTCCGAATCACGGCCACCCAGACGCTCGATCCAGCCGCGTCTTCGCTCGATGCCTTGGGGAACCCCAAGGCCTGTGTGCTCAACCCGCTCCCGGTCACGTCGGTGGCGAACGGGGCGGTGTCCATCAACGACGTGCTGCCCGGCGGCGGGCTTTTGTCGGCGGGCTCGCTGGTCGCGGTGGTGGGGATCGGATTTCAGCCGGGGTCCCTGGTGTCGATCGATGGCGTTGCCCCCGCCTCGGTGTCGTGGGTGGACTCCACGCGAATCGAGGTTGTGACTGCAGTCGATGCGCAGCTCGAGGGCAGCACGGTCAGCGTCAACAACCCCGACGGCACGGGCGCGACCTACCTCTCGTACCTTCGCACGACGGAGCTCGGCAAGAGTGCGAGGCCGCTGCTCGCCGCGACGCAGGCGATCTTTCCAGCCCAGGGGCGAGCCAGCGGCTTATTTGCGGCGCCGTCGAGCGGAACGTTCCTCGGGCTCGCCCTGCAGAATCCGGACCCAGCCGATGCGATTGTGTCGGTCGCGCTGTGGAACGCCGGCTCAGTGGTCGCGTCCGCTTCGCTCGTGCTGCCCTCTCGGACCAGGATCTCCCGCGAAGTTTCGGAGCTCTTGCCCGGTATCATTCCCGACGCCGGAAGCTCGTTCACGGTGACGGCCACCGTCCCGGTCCGGATGCTGGGACTCAGCGGAGACGAGACCGCTGGCTCGGTCACGCCGGTCCTGCCTGGGGTCGCGTCTCCCTGAGCGCTGGACGCCAGGCCGCAACCGGCGCGATCATCCGAGCCGGTGCGTCTCTTCGCGATCAGCCTGGGCTTGATTTCATTGCTGACTGGCCCGTTGCACGGCGCGCCGCTGACGCTCGACGGGGCGCGGGGGCTCCAGGAAAGGGGCGCGCTTCGCGAAGCGCAGACGGCCTACGAAGCCCTCCTTCCACAGCTACGGTCCTCCGATCCCGCCGCGCTCGCCACGGCCCTCAAGGCGCTGAGCAAGATCGCCTTGGCGCAGGGGCGATACGAGGACGCCGCCGCGAGGGCTCGCGAGGCGGCCGAGGTACATCGTGCGCTCGGCGACAGGCGTGGCGAGGCGCACGCGATTCACCTCCTCGGCGCCGCAGAACTCTACCAGGCGCATTACGCGTCCGCACTGGAACAGATGGAGAGGGCGCTCGCGATCGCGCGGACCATCGGTGATCGCGAGCGCGAGGTCGAGGAACTGAACAACGTGGGAAGCATCCACTTTCACCAGGCCCGCTACCTCGACGCGCTGCGCGCATACCGCGAAGCGCTCGACGCCGCGGCGCAGGCGGGAGCCGCGCCCTGGAGCACGCGGTTGCGGCGCATCACGCTCACGAACATGGCAGCGCTCTACCAGCGAGTCGGGCGGGATGATCGGGCGCTCCAGCTTTATGCGGAACTGCGCAACGCACCGGAAGCAATGGCACCGAGCGAGCAGGCCCGGCTGCTGTCCAACCTGGGCGAGCTCTACCGGAGCCTCGGCGACCCGATCAAAGCTCTCGAAACCTACCGCGCTGCCCAGACGCTGCTGGCCGGCGACGAGCACAAGCAGGCTCGGATCCGCGTGCTCACGAACATCGGCATCGTCCAGGCCCTCGACCTGGGCAACCTCTCCGTCGCCGTCGCGGCCTTTACCGACGCGCTGGCGCTCGCGGAACAGAGCGGCAATCCCAGGGAGGCGATGCACGCCAATCTGTATCGCGGCGAGAGTCTCTACCGGCAGGGCAAGATGGGAGAGGCGACGCGAAGTTTCGAGGCGGCGCTCGCATCGGCCCGGCAGCTCGGCACCACGGACGAGCAATGGAAGGCGCTGTACGGACTGGGCCGGCTCGCGCGGGCCGCCCACCGCGACGAGGAGGCCTCCAGGCATTTTCGCAACGCGATTTCCGCGATCGAGTCGGTCCGGGCGCAGCTCCAGCTCGCCTCGCTCAAGACGGATTTTTTGGCCGACAAGCGTGATGTCTACGATGCGCTGCTCGAGATCCTCCTCGAGCGGCAGGAGGTCGCGGCGTTTTTCGAAGTTCTGGAACGAGCGCGAGCGCGGACCTTCCAGGATCGCCTGGCGCTGGCGCCGCCGACGCTTGCTGCGGTGCAGGCGCGGCTGGGGGCGGGAGTCGTCGTTCTCGAATACTGGATAGGACCGCGCAGCGCGGCGGTGCTGTGGGCGACGCGTGAAGCGTCCGGCCTCGCCTCGCTCCCTTCCGTCCTCCCCGAGGAAATCTCGTCCCTGCTGAACGAAGCTTCCGCGGGCGTGGGCGACGGGTGGAAAAAGCCGGCGGCCGCGATCGGAGCGCGCCTGCTCGGCGGAATCCCTGCGCTCGGGCGCCCCGACGCCGCTCATCTGATCGTCGTTCCCGACGGAGTGCTGGGCGAACTTCCCTTCGAGCTGCTCGACGCGGGGACAGGCGCGCCGATCATCGAGCGATTCGACGTCTCCTATCTGCCCTCCGCAGCGGTCTTGTTGCGCGAGTCCAGCCCCTCGCATTTCCCGGCACCGCCCTGGAGGCGCCAAGTCGTCTTGTTCGCCGACCCCCTGATCCAGCCGGCGCCGCACGGCGCGGCGATGGAGCTCGGCCTCGCGGACCTGGGCAACCCGCTACCTGCCTCGGCCGAGGAGGCCCGCGTCATCGCGCGCACCTGCCCCGGCCGCGCCCAGCTGTTCCTCGGGCGCGCGAATCTCAAGAGGCGTCTGGTGGATGGCGTTGCGGCCGGCGTACCGCTGCTGCACCTTGCGACCCATGCCGTCGCCGATATGGCCAGCGCGGAACGATCGCGGATCGTCTTTTCGCCCGATCGGGAGCAGGACGGCGGGGACTTTCTCTTCCTCAAGGAAGTCTACGACCTCGACTTGCGCGGGGTCGACCTCGCCACGCTTTCCGCCTGCGAGACCGAGCGCGGAAAGATCATCCGCGGCGAAGGCCCGTCGGTGTTCAGCCGCGCGCTCCTGTCCGCGGGGGCGCGCGCGGCGGTGACCACCCTCTGGCGCGTAGCGGACGAGCCCGCGCGCGACTTCATGGAGCAGCTGTACTTCGAGCTGAACCGCGGGAAGCCGAAAGCAGAGGCGTTGCGCGTTGCGAAGCTGCGCTTTCTGCGTTCCGGGACAGAGCTGCGGCATCCGCGGTACTGGGCCGCGTTCATCCTCACCGGTGACGGGCTGAGCCCGATCCCGAAGGTCCTCTCGTGGAGCACGCTGCTCGGCCTTCTGGGAGTGCTTCTGCTGGGCGGCGGCGTAGCGGCGACCCTCGCGCGTCGCCGCGCCGAGTAAGCTCGACGGGAACACTGTTACGATTTGTTGCTTTTTTTTCAGAATGATGTTCCGGACCCGCTCATGGATTGTCACATCTGGTGTCCACTTGGGGGATGTGCCGAGCATGGAGCGCTTGACGCCGAAGTCTGCAGCCGGTCACCGGTGCGAAGCACCTGGTCCCCCTTGTCACAACCGCGCCACGGTCTGGTTCCTGATCGGCGCCCACCCTCGCACGGGCGTGATTGGTCGCTGCGAATCGCACGCGGGCTTGATGCGCTACACCCTGAAGAACCTGGTCAGTCCGCGGAACTGGGCCGAAAGTGCAACGCCGCCGGGGGCGGAGCAGTTCTAGGGCCTGTCTTCAAACTCAGGCCAGCCAAACGCGAATGGCGGCGAACAGGACGAAGCCAAGAAAGTTGGCGGCGTTCTTTTCGTAGCGAGTGGCGACGCGCCGATAGCGTTTGAGCTTGCAGAAGAAGTTCTCGACG
>JANXXR010000358.1 GCA_025350525.1 Deltaproteobacteria bacterium | reverse complement strand
CAAGGTGGCCGCCATCAAGGCCCCGGGCTTCGGTGATCGCCGCAAGGAGATGCTCAAGGACCTCGCGGTCCTCACGGGCGGCCAGGTGATCGCCGAGGAGCTCGGCAAGAAGCTCGACCAGGTGGTGCTCGCCGACCTCGGCCGCGCCAAGCGGATCACCATCGACAAGGACAACACCACGGTGGTCGACGGCGCCGGCGAGAAGAAGGACATCGAGGGGCGCATCAAGCAGCTGCGCGCGCAGGTCGAGGAGACCACCTCGGACTACGACAAGGAGAAGCTGCAGGAGCGGCTCGCCAAGCTGGCCGGCGGCGTCGCGGTGGTGCAGGTGGGCGCGGCCACCGAGACGGAGATGAAGGAGAAGAAGGCGCGCGTGGAAGACGCTCTCCACGCCACCCGCGCCGCGGTCGAAGAGGGCATCGTCCCCGGCGGCGGCGTGGCGCTGATCCGCGCGCGCAAGGTGCTCGACGGCATGACCTTCAAGGCCGACGAGAAGATCGGCGTCGACATCGTCCGCCGCGCCGTCGAGGAGCCGCTGCGCCGCATCGTCGGCAACGCCGGCCTCGAGGGCAGCATCGTCCTCAACAAGGTGGCCGAAGGGAAGGGCGGCTTCGGCTACAACGCGCGCACCGACCAGTACGAGGATCTGATCGCGGCGGGCGTGATCGATCCCACCAAGGTGACGCGCAGCGCGCTGCAGAACGCGGCCAGCGTGGCCGGCTTGCTGCTCACCACCGAGGCGATGATCGCCGAGAAGCCCAAGAAGAAGGCCAAGGCGGCGGCCGGGGGCGGCGGCGGCGGAGGCATGGGTGGAATGGGCGGCATGGGAGGGATGGGCGGCATGGGTGGAATGGGCGGAATGGATTACGGCGGCGGCGACGATCTGGACTACTGAGAAGCCGCTTCACAAACTTGCCTCTCCCCCTGCGACCTTGTAGACGTTGCTCTCGCCCGGAGGGCGCGCGCGCATGCCCAAGAACCTGCTCCTCGCCGACGACTCCAAGACCATCCAGCAAGCGGTCAGCATGACCTTCGCGCGCGAGGACGTGAAGCTGACCACGGTGGAGGATGGCGAGGCGGCACTGCAGGCGGCGCGGGCGTCCAGGCCCGACCTGATCCTCGCCGACGTCATCATGCCGCGGCTGGGCGGCTATGAGCTCTGCCAGAAGATCCGCGCTGACGCGGGGCTCAAGGACGTGCCGGTGCTGCTGCTCGGCGGCGGCAATCCCATCGATCCCGCCAAGGCGATGGCGGTCGGGGCCAACGGCCACATGCCGAAGCCGTTCGACTCCGGCAAGCTCATCGAGCAGGTGAAGCAGATCCTCGCCAACCCGCGCGCTGGGCCCAGGCCTGCCGCTGCGCCGATGGCGCCGCCGCGGCCTGCCGGTGCGCCCGCCGCTTCGCGTCCTCCGCCTCCCGCCGCACCCAAGCCCGCTGCTGCTCCGGGCGCGGCCGGCAGCACCATGGTGATGTCGCGCCCGCCGCCGCCCGCCGCGGCCCGGCCCGGGTTCTCCGCGCCGCCTGGCATGCGTCCTCCGCCGCCAGCGGCCGCCCGGCCTGCTGTTCCTCCTCCGCCCGCCGCTCGTCCTTCCGCGCCGCCGGCAGCGCGGCCGCCGTTCACCTCCGCTCCCGCGGGCGCTCCTCGTCCTGCGGGTCCCCCTGCCGCGCGCCCGCCCGCGCCGGGCGTGCCTCCAACGCGGCCTTCCATGCCGCCGGTCCCTCCGGCCGCCGCGCGCCCGCCGGCGCCCGCCCTCAGGCCGCCTGCGCCCGCGATGCGTCCGCCGCCTCCCGCCGTCCGTCCCCCGCCGCCTCCTGCGGTCGAGCTGGACGAAGACATCCCCATGGACGAGGACGAGCTGGTGGAAGAGGATGCCAAGGCCCCGACACAGCTGCGTCCGGTGCCTGCTCCTCCCGCCGTGCCCAAGCCCTCGCTCAGCGTGGTGCCGCAGCCCGCCATCAAGCCGGCAGCGCAGCAGCCCGCCGACGGCGGCGAGGCGGTGCTGCGCGAGGCGCTCTCCAAGGCCAGCCGCGAGGTGATCGAGAAGATCGCCTGGGAAGTGGTCCCCGAACTGGCCGAGACCATCATCCGCGAAGAGCTCGAGCGCCTCATGAAAGAGCGCGGGGCCTAGCACCACGCGGCAGGAAGTTTGTGGTATCAACCGCGGCGCAATGAGCGAGGCGCGCACGTCGGAATTGGCAGACCTGGACAAGGGGTACGAACCCCAGAAGGTCGAGCCGCACTGGGCAAAATGGTGGGAAGAGCAGGGCTACTTCCGCTCGCAGGACGCGAGCGCCAAGCCGCCCTTCGCCATCGTCCTGCCGCCGCCCAACGTCACCGGCTCGCTCCACCTGGGCCACGCCCTCACCGCCACCATGCAGGACGTGCTCATCCGCTGGAAGCGCATGAGCGGCTTCAACGCCTGCTGGCTGCCCGGCATCGACCACGCCGGCATCGCCACCCAGATGGTGGTCGAGCGCGAGCTGCAGAAGACGGAGAAGAAGTCGCGGCACGACCTCGGCCGCGAGGAGTTCTTGAGGCGCGTCTGGGCCTGGAAGGAGCAGTCGGGCAACCGCATCGCGCTGCAGCACCGCGCGCTGGGGGCCTCGCTCGACTGGGACCGCGAGCGCTTCACCATGGACGAGCAGTCGTCGCGCGCGGTGCGCGAGGCGTTCGTGCGGCTCTACGAAGACGGCCTGCTCTACCGCGCCGAGCGGCTCATCAACTGGTGCGTGAAGGACGGAACCGCGCTCTCCGACCTCGAGGTCGATCACGAGGAGGGCGTGAAGAGCGAGCTGTACAAGTTCGCCTACCCGCTCGCGGAGGCGGCAGGCGCAGGCTCTTCCGGCAACCGGCCGAGCCCGGAGGGCGGAGCAGCGGTGGAAATCGTCGTCGCCACCACGCGCGTCGAGACCATGCTGGGCGATACCGCCATCGCGGTGCACCCGGACGACGAGCGCTACAGGAGCATCGTCGGGAAGAACGTCCGGCATCCCATCACCGGGCGCGAGTTCCCCATCATCGCCGACGCCGAGCTGGTCGATCCCAAGTTCGGCACCGGCGCGGTCAAGGTCACGCCGGGCCACAGCTTCGAGGACTTCGAGACCGGCGTGCGGCACCACCTGCCGCTCATCAACATCCTCAACCTCGACGGCACGCTCAACGCCAACGCCGGCCCGTTCCAGGGGCAGGACCGCATCAAGGTCCGCACGGCGCTCAAGGCCCGCCTCGCCGAGCTGGGCCTCGAGCGCGGCAGCGAGCCGCACACGCTGGCGCTGGGCAAGTGCCAGCGCTGCAGCAGCGTGGTCGAGCCGCTGCTCTCCAAGCAATGGTTCGTGAAGACGCGGCCCCTCGCCGACCAGGTCATCGCCCACGTCGACGAGATGCGCTTCGTGCCCGAGGGCTGGCGGGCCGAGTTCCTGCGCTGGATGACGAACATCCACGACTGGTGCATCTCGCGGCAGCTCTGGTGGGGTCACCAGATCCCCGCCTGGTACTGCGAGAGCGGCCACGTCACCGTCGCCCGCGAGAAGCCCTCGGGCTGCGCCGACTGCGGCACCGGCCAGCTCTCGCAGGACCCGGACGTGCTCGACACCTGGTTCAGCTCGGGGCTGTGGCCTTTCTCCACCTTCGGCTGGCCCGAAAATACACCTGCTCTAAAAACCTTCTACCCCAACGCCGTCATGGAGACGGGCTTCGACATCCTCTTCTTCTGGGTCGCGCGCATGGCCATGCTCGGCCTGCACTTCCTCGGAGAAGTGCCCTTCAAGACCGTCTTTCTCCACGCCATGGTGCGCGACGAGAAGGGCGAGAAGATGTCGAAGACCAAGGGCAACGTCATCGACCCGCTCGAGATCACCTCGAAGCACGGGGCCGACGCGCTGCGCTTCACGCTCGCCTCGATGGCGGGGCAGGGCCGCGACATCAAGCTCTCGGTCGATCGCATCGCTGGCTACCGGTCGTTCGCCAACAAGATCTGGAACGCGGCGCGCTTCGTCCTGATGAACTCCGAGGGCGCCGATCCGGCCGCGAAGCCGGCCTCCGTCTACGACCGCTGGATCCTGAGCCGCTTCCAGCGCTGCGCCGACGAGAGCCGCCTGGCCCTCGAGGAGTACCGGCTCAGCGACGCTGCCAACGGGATCTACCGCTTCGTCTGGAACGAGCTGTGCGACTGGGCCATCGAGCTCTCCAAGCCCGCGCTCTACGGCGACAAGTCGCCGGCCGAGCGCAAAGGAGCGCAGGCGGCGCTGCTCACCGCGCTGGAAGGATCGCTGCGACTCCTGCATCCCTTCATGCCCTTCGTCACCGAGGAGCTGTGGCAGCGGTTGCCCAACAAGACGGGGCCCTCGATCATGCTGGCCCCCTTTCCGGGCCCGCGGCCGGAGCGGCTCGACCCCAAAGCCGAGCAGGAGATGAACCTGGTCTCCCGCGCCATCGACGGGGCGCGCTCGGTGCGGGGAGAAGTCAACCTGCCCCCCAACCAGGCGGTGCCCCTGGTTCTGATTCCCAGAGACCAGAACATCCGGTCGCTGCTGGACAAGCACGCGCAGGCGTTCCAGCATCTGGCCAACGCGGCCGAGGTTTCGCTCCTGCAGCCGGGGGCGCGGCGTCCGCGGCGGGCGGCAGTGCATGTCGAGCCGGAGGTGGAGGTCCACCTGCCGCTGGAAGGGTTGATCGATTTTGCGGCGGAGAGGACCAGGGTCGAGAAGGAGATCGCTGCCGCCGACTCGGAGTTGCAGAAGCTGCGCGGCAGGCTGGACAACAAGGGTTTCGTAGAGCGGGCGCCGAAGGAAGTGGTTGCGAAGGACAGGGCCCGGTCGGAAGAGCTCATCGGGAAGCGGGAGAAGTTGGCGCGCCATCTGGCGCGCGTCACCAGTGTGGAGGATGGCATGGAAGAGAAGAATCCGAACGCCCCTGATGCACAGTCCGGACATGGCACCGCGGCGCCGAGCCCGGAGCAGGGTCACCGCAACCTCGACCAGATGGGCACGCACGGCGGGCCCGCGTCTGGAGGAGAGCACGGTCATCCCGCTCCTTCGCATGGCGCCCCGCCGGAGGAGAAGCCGCACGCGGCTCCCTCCTCAGCTCCTGCCGCGACGGAGGCTCCAGCATCCGGAGCGCCGTCTGGCGGGGCAGGCGAAGCGCCGGGCATCGCCGCCCGGGCGGTGGCCAAGGTCAAGTCCATCGCGCGCGAACTGGTGGACAAGTTGCCCGACGCGATCGCGCCGGCCGAGAAGCCTGCCAAGCCCAAGGCCAAGCCCGCAGCGGCGCCCCCGAAGGCGAAGGCAAAGCCTGCGGCCGCTCCTGCCGCGAAGAGCAAGCCGGCCAGCAAGAGCAAGCCGGCGGCCAAGAGCGCCAAGTCCACCGGCAAGTCCAAGGCGGGGAAGGGCGCGGCGAAGAAGGGCGGCAAGCCGGCGAAGAAGGCCGCCAAGGCGCCCTCGCGCAAGAGCGGCGCCGCCAAGAAGGGCGCAGCGAAAAAGGGAGCCGGCAAGAAATCATCGGGCAAGAGCGGCGGGAAGCGGCCCGCCAAGCGCAAGGGCAAGAAGTAGCGTGTCCCTGGACTTCGGCCGCCCGGACGACGCCGTCGGGCGGCTGATCGCGCTGGCGCTCGACGAGGACGTGGGCCCCGGCGACCGCACCGCGGAGGCCGTGGTCCCGGCCAGCGCGCGCGGGAGCGGACTCATCTTTGCCAAGGAGAGCCTCACCGTCTCGGGAGTGTCGGCGGCGGCGCGGGTCTTCCGCGCGCTCGATCCCGACTGCGAGCTGACCGCGCTCAAGGGCGAGGGCGACGCGGCCGGCCCGGGCGACGGCGTGCTCCGCGTCCGCGGGTCGCTGCGCGCCGTCCTCACCGGCGAGCGCACGGCGCTCAACCTCTTGCAGCGCCTCTGCGGCATCGCCACGCTGACCCGCCGCTACGCCGACGCGCTGGCCGGCACCAGGACGCGCCTGCTCGACACCCGCAAGACGACGCCGGGCATGCGCGCGCTGGAGAAAGCGGCGGTGCGCGCGGGCGGCGGCACCAACCACCGCGGCGCGCTCTTCGACGGAATCCTGGTGAAGGACAACCACGCGGCGGCGGCGGGCAGCATCGGCGAGGCGGTGCGGCGCGCGGTGCAGGGCGCGCATCCACTGCTGACGGTCGAGGCCGAGGTCTCGACGCCGCAGCAGATCGAAGACGCGCTGTCGGCCGGCGCCCGCATGCTGCTGCTCGACAACCTGGGCGACGCCGAGCTGCAGAAGGCCGTCGAGCAGGTCCGCGGCCGCGTGCCCCTGGAGGCCAGCGGGGGGATGACGCTGGACCGGCTCCCGCGCGTCGCCGCCACCGGGGTAGACTATGTCTCGGTGGGCGCCCTCACGCACTCGGCTCCGTCGGTGGACCTGAGCCTCCTCGTGGAGGGGGCGTAGGCGTGCCGGCTTCGTCCGGACCGGCAGCGGCGGGCGAGGGTCACTGGACCGACCTCAACCAGGACGCCATCGTGCTGGGGCTGCTCATCGAGTGCGCCGACGACTTCGTCTCCGGCTCGATGCTCTGCGACAAGCTGGACGTGCCGCGCGCCGAGCTGCTCAAGCGCATCGACTCGCTGCGCACCCGCGGCTACGTCATCAACGCCAGCGGCGGGCGCGGGTACCAGCTGGTGGAGGTGCCCGACTCGGTGGGCGAGCGCGAGATCGCGCCGCTGCTCGCCAGCGGCGAGCTGGGCCGCAAGATCCACAGCTACGCCACGCTGCCCTCCACCAACGACGAGGCGCACCGCCTGGCCGAGGCGGGCGCGCTGCACGGCGAAGTGGTCATCGCCGACGAGCAGACGCAGGGCCGCGGCCGGCGCGGGCGCGCCTGGGTCTCTCCCGCCGGCAAGGCGGTGACGCTCTCGGTCATCCTGCGGCCGTCGCTTCCGCCGCTGCGCGCACCGGAATTGACGCTGGTGGCCGCGGTGGCCGTGGCCGAGGCCGCGCGTGAAATGGGCGCCGGTCACGCCCGCATCAAGTGGCCCAACGACGTCGAGTGCCGCGGCAAGAAGTTGGCGGGCCTGCTCAGCGAGCTGCGCGCCGAGCCCGACCGCATCCGGCACGCCGTCCTCGGCATCGGCTTCAACAGCTCGCTGGAGGCGCACGACTTCCCCGAGGAGCTGCGGCCTATCGCCACCAGCCTGCTCATCGAGTCGGGAGAGAAGACGCCGCGGCCGGTGGTCTGCGCGCGGTTGCTCGAGCGCCTGGAGGAATGGCTCAGCCTGCACGAGATGGAGGGCTTTGGCCCGGTGCGGGAGCGCTGGCGCGAGCTCTCCAGCACCATCGGCAGCAAGGTCCGCATCACCCAAAGCGTCGAGGAGGGCAAAGCGCCTGGCGCGGTGCTCGAGGGAGACGCCGTCGATCTGGCCGAGGACGGCGCGCTTCTGGTGCGCACCGCGGGCGGCCAGATGGAGCGGGTGGTGGCGGGAGACGTGGAGCATTGCAGGACCGTGTAGGCGGCAAGCTGCGACCAGAAGATTGACGCGCCCTCGGTACGCTCCTGATACTGCGCCTGTGCTTCTCGCCATCGACGTCGGCAACACCAATACCGTGCTCGGCGTGTTTGATCTCTCGCCCGGCAAGCCGGCCTTGCGCGATTCGTTCCGGGTGCAGACCGAGAAGGATCGCACCGGCGACGAGTACGGCCTGCAGATCAAGGCGCTCTTCGACTTCGCCGGCCTGCAGATGTCGGGAGTGCACGACGTCATCGTCTCGAGCGTGGTCCCGCCCATGGCCTTTCCGCTCGAGCAGATGTCGAAGCGCTTCTTCGGCAAGAAGCCGCTCTTCGTCGGCCCCGGCGTGCGCACCGGGATGCCGGTCCTCTACGACAACCCGCGGGAGGTCGGCGCCGACCGCATCGTCAACGCGGTGGCCGCCTTCGACAAGTGGCCGATGGGGCTGATCGTCGTCGACTTCGGCACCGCCACGACGTTTGATGCCGTCACCCCCAAGGGCGAATACCTGGGCGGGGCCATCTCTCCCGGAATCATGATCTCCACCGAGGCGCTCTTCCACCGCGCCTCCAAGCTGCCCCGCGTCGCCTTCGAAAAACCCGAGCGCGTGGTGGGACGCAACACGGTGGCCTCGATGCAGAGCGGGCTGGTCTTCGGCTACGTCGGCCTGGTGGATGGCATCTGCGCGCGGATGAAGGAGGAGCTGGGCTTTCCGCTGAAAGTGGTGGCCACCGGCGGCCTGGCGCCGCTGATCGGCAACGTCTCCAGGCAGATCGAGGTGGTGGACGACCAGCTCACGCTCGACGGCCTGCGCATCATCTACCAGCGCAACCAGAGGGACGAGGCTTGATGCCGGACCAGGATCCCGACGACAAGGCGCCGAACCTGCCGCGGGGCGCGACGCCCTCCGAGCTGGACGCGCTGCGGGCGTCGATCAAAGTCTCGCCCCGCGGCCAGCCGACCGCGGCCCCGCCCAGGGCCAACGCGCCGCACCCGCCGGCGGCGGCAGCGATCATCCACCGCGGCGAGATCGACCGCATCATCGACGAGGGCCGGGCGCTGCTCGAGACCGACCCCAAGGCCGCCCACGAGATCTTCACCCGCGCCTGGCGCCGCAACCTGAACGACCCGCGGGTGCTCTCCAACTTCGGCCTGACGCTGGTGCTGGTGGAGGGCGACCGCCAGCGCGGCATCCGCTTCTGCGAGGAGGCGCTGCGCCGCGGGCTGCAGACCACCGAGACGCTGGTCAACCTGGCCAAGGCGCTGGTGGTGACCCGCAACAAGGAGCAGGCGGTGCGGGCGCTGCGCAAGGCGATGGACCTGGCCCCCGACGACCCGCGCGTGGGCGCCGAATTCGCCGCCCTGGGCCTGCGCCGGCCGCCGCCGATTCCGTGGATGCCGCGCGACTTCTTCCTCAACAAGTGGATCGGCAAGCTCAGCTGGCGGTGGTCGCGCCGCTACCGGCTCGATCCCTTCAACCGCTGATCGGTTACAATCCCCCGACGATGAGCGAAGGTACCGAGACGGCGCAGGCGGCTGCCTGCCCGGTGGCGCTCTCGGCGCTGCCGGCCAACTTCCAGAAGCACGTCGACCCCAAGGCGCCGGTCCCCCTGCGGATGATGGGCGCCAAGGCGCTGGTGCCGATGGGGCCCAAGGAGATGGCCACCGCGCTCTTCATGCTGACCTTCGACGCCGAGGCCGCGGTCCGCGAGACGGCGATCAAGAGCGCGGCGGGGCTGCCCGACCGCATCCTCTCGGTGGCGCTCCGCGACGACACGGTGGACCCGCCCGTGCTCGACTACTACGCCACCGTCTTCGCCAGCCGCGACGAATACCTGGAGATGCTGGTCCTCAACGCCGCCACTGCGGATGAGACGGTGGAGCGGCTGACCCGCAACGCCGACGAGAAGATCACCGAGATCGTGGCGCAGAACCAGCTGCGCATGCTCCGCTACGGCGACATCGTGCGGGCGCTGGTCAACAACCCGAACGCGCGGCCCTCCACCATCGACAACGTCTGCGACTTCTGCGTGCGCTCGGGGCTGCTGCTCGAGGACCTGCCGGCCTTCAAGGCTGCGCGGCGGCGTATCCACGGCGGCGCCTCCGAGGACGAGGAGCTGGCCAAGCAGGTCTCGATGAAGCTGGAGCTGGAGCAGGCCGCGGCGGAGGCGGCGCTCGAGCGGCTGGGCGTGGTGGGCGGCGCCGAGGAGGACAAGGCGCCGCCGCCGGCCGACGAGCAGGAAGGGGAGCAGAAGCGCCAGTCCATCACCCAGCAGATCATGAAGATGGGCGTGGCCAAGAAGATCGAGTGGGCCAACAAGAAGGGCAACCGCGAGGTGCGCACGCTGCTCTTGCGCGACCCCAACAAGCTGGTGCAGCTGGCGGTGATCCAGAGCCCGCGCATCACCGACGAGGAGATCTCCAAGCTCTCGCTGAGCCGCGTGCTGCCGCAAGACGTGCTGATGTACATCTACAACAACCGCCAGTTGACCAAGAACTACAACATCAAGGTCAACCTCGTGAACAACCCCAAGGTGCCGGTGGGAGTCTCAATGCGCTTCCTCTCCGGGCTGCGCTCGGCGGAGGTGAAGGCGCTGGCCAAGAACAAGAACGTGCCGCAGGGCCTCGCCACCGCGGCGAAGAATCTCATGGAGAAGAAGGGCGGGAACGGCTGAGTCAGGCCGACTTCTTCTCGGCCGCGCCTTCGTCGCCCTCTTCGGCGGCGTTTTCCTGCAGGAGCTGCAGCGCGATCTCCAGCGCCTTGCGGGTCTTCTCGCGCAGCTTCTCGTCGCTCTTGATCTTCTGGTAGGCCTTGACCGCGCGGTCCTCGTTGGCCACCGCGGTGACCTGGGCTTCCTCGAGCTGCTTCTTCAGCTCCTCGCGCTCTTCGGAGAGCAGGTCCTTCTCGCCGGCCGCCGCGTTCAGGTCGGTGCGCAGGTTCTCCAGCTCGGCGCGGAGCTTGTCGGTGGTCTCGGCGTGCAGCTCGTGGGCGCCGGCCAGCTCCGTCTTCAGCGCCGAGGCGCGGTCCTTGTGCCTCGCCACCTCGGCCGCGGACTCCTCCTTCAGCTCCTGGTGCGCCTTCTCCAGGTCGGCGAATTTGCCCGACGAGGCGAAGCTCTTCTTGGCCTCCTCGCGCGCCGCGGTCAGCTCGCGCTCGAACTTCTTCGCCGCTGCCGCCAGCGCATCCGCCCGCTGCTGCAGCGCCTTGGCTGCCGCCTCGCGCTTGACGGCGTCGTCCTTCAGCTGCTGCGCCTGGCCCTCGAGCGAAGTCTGCAGCTCCTGGAGGTCGACCAGCTCCTTCTCCTTGGAGTTGAGCTCCTCCTTGAGGCGCAGCACTTCCTTGTCGCCCCTGTTCTTGGCCTCCTTCAGCTTCTGCACCTCGCCCGAGGAGGCGGCGCCCTTGCGGGCCTGCTCCAGCTCGGCGGCGCGCTCGGCCAGCGCCTGTTCCAGCTCGGCGATGCGGGCCTCCAGCTGCAGGCGCGCCTCGTCGTCCGGATGCGGGACGTGCAGCTCGCCTTCGTGCAGCCCGTCGAGCACGCTCTCTTCCTCGGCCCCGAGCGCGTGCGGGGCCGGCGCCTCCGCCTCGTCTTTGTGGACCTCTTCGACGGAGGCGGCACCGGTGTGCGGCGCCTCGGAGGTGGCCTGCGCCTCGGCAAAGCGCTGCGTCCCGCCGGAGGGCGCGGTCGCCGCGGGCGCGCCCAGCGAATCAAAGGCCTTGTCGAACATGGCCAGGTCGTCGTCGTGGTGGGCGGGCTGCTCCTCCTGCACCTCCACCTCGTCGACCTCCTCCACCACCACCACGTCCTCGACCTGCGCGTGGTGCGCCTCCTGCGCGTCGGCTTCCGAGAGCGAGATGGGCTCGTCCTCGCCGTCCACCAGGTCGCCGAGCGCGAGCGGCTCGTCCTCGACCTGCACGATGTCGTCCTCCGTCGTCATCTCCGCCGGCAGCTCGACGCCCAGCAGCGCCGAGGCTTTCTCCAGCATCAACTGCGTCTCGAAGGGCTTGATCAGGTACTCCTCGGCGTGGGTCTTGAGCTTCTTGTGCTTCTCGAACGAGTCGGGCGTGGCATTGGCCGAAGTGAGGATGACCGGGATGCCCTTGAGCGCCTCGTCCTTCTTCAGCCGCGTGCAGAGCATGTAGCCGTTGGTCGGCTGCGCCTCGACGCAGATGACGATTAGGTCCGGGTTGTCCTGCTTCGCCATGGTCATGCCCTGCTCGCTGTTGGTGGCGAGGGTCGCGAGAAAGCCGCGGGCGGTGATGGCGTCGGAGAGTCCCTGCGCGAAGGATTCGTCGGAATCGATGAGGAGGATTCTCTTGGACACGAAGGGACCTTGGGCGGGGGCGTCGGTGGCGTGGGTGCGAGGGGAAAAGTTTACGGGCGTGACACGAGAGGTGTCAACGAAACGGATAGGGATTTCCGAGGGGTGTGGGTGAATGAGGACGGGGCTGCCCGCTGGAATTCCGGCGCCCGGACTATCGCATTTCGGCGGACTTCACCAGCGCCAGCACGTCCTGCTCGTCGAGATCGGAGATGAGCGAGTAGACGATCTCGTGGTTGCGCCACGAGGCGACGTTGAAGCCGCGCGCCTGCGAGAGCCACACCTCGCGGTCGGCGATGCGCCGGGCCGCGCCCGCGAGCTGCTGCTCGGGATCGTCGACGATGAGCAGCGAGACGCGCCGCCCGTCGCCGGCCGGGAGCGTATACGTGACCACCGCCGCCTGGCGCGAGCGCACGTTGGAAAGCCGCACCCCCTGCACCTGGCCGAGGTGCGGAAGCTGGACGCCGAAGTCGACCTTGCCTTCCAGCCAGCGCTGCGCCGAGCCCACGTCGGAAGCGGCGAAATCGAGCGGCAGCGCGCGGGCGTGCAGGGCGATGCCGTCCTCGACCAGCGTGTGCGAGCGGGCGAAGAGCGGATGTTGCAGCCCTCCGGCCAGGAACCAGGCGGCAGCGCCCACTGCAGCCGCGGCGGCGCCGACGGCGCGCGGGTCGCGGAAGGCCCGCCCCCAACGCCCCTGCCGGACCTCTGCGACCAGCTGGGCCTTGACAGCGTCGTGCAGCGCGTGGGGCGCGGTGATGGAGGCGCGCATCATCGCCGCCTTGTAGCTCTCGTGCAGGCGCACCGCGTGGGTGCAGGTCACGCAGCCGTCGAGGTGCGCCTTGACCTCGGCGCCCTCGTCGCCGGAGAACTCCCCGTCCACGTAGGCGTGGAGGAAGGTCTCCTCGAGCTTCTGGCACTGGAGCGCCATGAAGTTACCCGCGCCTCTTGAATTCGAGGATCTCGGCTTCGTCCTCGGCCTGCGCGCCGATCTCGGCGGCCTGCTTGGGCAGCACCACGCCCGAGGCGACGGCGTAGCCGAGCAGGTTCTTCTGCAAGAGCTTGCGGCCGCGGTAGAGGCGCGACATCACCGTGCCCACCGGGCAGTCCAGGATCTCGGCGATCTCCTTGTAGGAGAACTCCTGGAGGTCGGCGAGGATGACCACCAGCCGGAAGTCGATGGGCAGCTGGTCGATGCTGCGGATGACGTCGTCGGAGAGCAGCTTCTCGAAGAAGAACTGCTCCGGATCGGCGCTGGATTCGGTGGGCTCGCGGGTGACGAAGCGCTCGTTGCCGGCTTCGCGGGAGGCGCCTTCGACGACCACGCGCTCCTTGACCCTGCGGCGGTACTTGTTGATGAAGGTGTTGGTCAGGATCTTGAACAACCAGGCCTTCATGTTGGTGCCGCGCTCGAACTTGTCGAAGAAGCGGAAGGCCCGCAGGAAGGTGTCCTGCACCAGGTCCTCGGCGTCCCGATCGTTCTTGGTGAGGCGGAGCCCTGCGGAGTAGAGCGCGTCGAGGTGGTCGAGCGAGAGGCTCTCGAATTCGCGCCGCGACCTATCGGTGTGCTTGAAGTCCAGCATCCCTCTCCCGTCCGTGGCGCTGCGTACAATCTAACTGTCTTGGGTCGGTCTGGGAACCGTGGGTAAAGCTTGTACATTCCGCCAAAAAAGCCGCTCGACGACCGTACCGTTCACGATACGCGGAAAACGCAAGTCATTCCAAGGCCTAAAAGCGCACCACGGAGGCACAGAGAAAGGATTGGTCGATCGGAGGAGCAGCCACGCACGCGCTCGGGGCTCCGCGACGGCAGCCCCACACGAACCCCGTGCCCTCCGCGCCTCCGTGGTGCGCTTTGACCAGCCGCTACTTTTTGGTGGAGAGGGCTTTTTCGAGGGGCGTGTACTCGAACTCATGGGCCTCGGCGACCGCCTTGTAGGTGGTGTGCCCGTTGAAGGTGTTGACCCCGAGCGCCAGCGCCTTGTCGCGCTTGACCGCCTCGACCACGCCCAGATCCGCCAGGCGCAGGCCATAGCCGATGGTGGCATTGGTGAGCGCGTAGGTCGAGGTCTGGGCGACCGCGCCCGGCATGTTGGCGACGCAGTAGTGGACCACGCCGTGCACCATGTACGTCGGGTTGTCGTGCGTGGTCGGGTGGCAGGTCTCGATGCAGCCGCCCTGGTCGACCGCGACGTCGACCACCACCGAACCCTCCTGCATCTCGCTGATCAGCTTCTCGCTGACGAGGCGGGGCGCCTTGGCGCCGGGGATGAGCACGCCGCCGATGACCACGTCGGCGTCGCGCACGTGCTTGGCGATCTGCGCCGGGTCCGAGTAGATGGGCGAAATCCGCGAGCCGAAGATGTCGTCGAGGTAGGCGAGGCGGTTGACGTTGACGTCGAGCACCACCGTGTCGGCGCCCATGCCCGAGGCCAGCTTGGCGGAGTTGGTGCCGACCACGCCGCCGCCGAGGATGACGACCTTGCCGCGCCGCACGCCCGGGACGCCGGGGAGAAGGATGCCCTTGCCGCCGTGCTCCTTCTGCAGATGGGTCGCGGCCACCTGCACCGCCATGCGCCCGGCCACCTCGCTCATGGGCTTGAGCAGCGGAAGCTGTCCGTCGTCGGTCTGGATGGTCTCGTAGGCCACCGCGGCGATGCGGCGCTCGACGAGCGCCTTGGAGAGCGGCTTGTCGGCAGCCAGATGAAAGTAAGTATAAATCGTCTGGCCTTCCTTCATCAGGCCGTACTCGGAGGCGATGGGCTCCTTGACCTTGACGATCATGTCGGACCTGGCCCAGACGTCGCTGGCCTTCTCGACGATGGTGGCCCCCACCTGCTGGTAGGCCGCGTCGGCGATGCCGCTGCCGAGGCCGGCGCCCTTTTCGATCAGCACGGTGTGCCCGCGGTGGGTCAGCGCCGCCACGCCGCCGGGAACGAGTCCGACGCGGTACTCGCGGGTTTTGATTTCCTTCGGGCAGCCGATGATCATGTGCAAAGCTCCGTCTCGAAAGGCTTGCTAAAAAGGGCGGCGGAAGATAGCAGCCCATCGCCGCAAATCAAGCCGCGCCATGCTGAAACTTCTCTTCGCCGACGAACGCGGGCAGGTCTACGACCACCCGGAGCTGCTCGCGCTTGCGGGCGCGGGCGAGGCGGCCTTGCCCCTCGAGCCTCCGACCCCTTTGCCCGCGCACGCGACGCTGGCGGTCCTGCCGGGGCGCAGGCCGCTGGGCTTCGATCCGGGGCGCGGCGAGATCGTCGAGCTGTCCGAGTTCCGCATCGGCAAGCGGCTGATCCGCCCGACGGCGGTAGCGGCGGTGCTGCCGCCCGGCTGGACGCGTAGCGAGCTGCCGGCCTTTCGCAAGAGCGCCATCGCGCCGCTTCTGCCGCAGTGGGCGTACACCGCGGCGGCGTGGGACGACCAGCGGGGCGGTCACGTCGCCTGGGCGCTGCACACCGACAAGCGGACGCACTGGGACCCGGCCACGCACTCAACTCCGGACCTGCCGAAGTTGGTGCAGCGCCGCCTTTTGCGGGACGACAACCCGCTGCTCCGCCAGCTGGCGAAGTGCGCGCTCGAGTACCGCTGCTTCACCGCGCAGAACACCTTCTACCAGCGCGACGAGGGCGCCATCCCCGCCAGCTCCGGCTGCAACGCGCGCTGCGTGGGCTGCATTTCGGAGCAGCCCCACGACGGGCCGCAGGCCTCGCACCAGCGGATCGAGCGGGCGCCGGAGGCCAGCTTCATGGCCCGCATCGGCATCGATCACCTGGGCGCGGCGCCGGGCCGCACCATGGTGTCGTTCGGCCAGGGCTGCGAGGGAGAGCCGCTGACGCGGGCGCGGGAGATCGCCGAGTCGATCCGCGCCATGCGCGCGGCCACCTCCCGCGGCTCCATCAACATCAACACCAACGGCTCGCTGCCGGAAAACCTGGCGCTGCTGATCGACGCCGGCCTCGACTCCTGCCGCATCAGCCTCAACAGCGCCCACCAGCCCCTCTACGAGGCCTACTACCAGCCGATCAACTACGGCTGGGAGGAGGTGCGCGAATCGATCCGCCTCGCGCGCCGGCGCGGCGTGTACACGGCGATCAATCTGCTCAGCTTCCCCGGCGTGACCGATCAGGAGGGCGAGGCGGAGAAGCTCTGCGCGCTGGTCGCCACCGAGCGCATCGATCAGGTGCAGGCGCGCAGCCTCGCCATCGATCCGGATCAGTACCTCGCCGTGGCGCGGATTCATGGCGCCGGCGGGCCGCGGCTGGGCCTGGCCGCGCTGCTGAAAAAACTGAAGCGAGCGCGGCGCGGGCTGGTCATCGGCAACTTCGCGCGCGGGCTCGACGAGCGCGCCGCGGGGGCCTGACCGCGACATCCGTGCCGCATGCGCCGGATCACCTGTGCGCCTATCTCCGCGAAATCCGGTGCGGCGAATGACGGCACGCCAGTTGCGTAAGCCGCGCACATGATCCGCGCGCTCTTCCGCCGCCTGCTCGTGTTCCGCACCATCCTCTTCCTCGTCGCGGCTCCCGTCCTCGCGCAGGACCGCGAAGTCGCCGTCCTGGTGCTGGCCGACGACGGCGCCCTCGATGCTCCCGCGGTCCACGCCATCCGCAACATCGCCGCCGCCGAGCTGCGCAAGCGGGGCGTCGCCGTCTCGCAAGATCGCCGCAGCGAAGGCGTCCGCCCCATCGACCAGGACCTCGCGACGCTGGTCTCCGAGCTCGGCGCGCGACGCCTCTTCGCGCTGCGGGTCGGCGGTCGGCTGGGCCAGAAGATCCCGCTCAGTCTCGAGGAGCTCTCGCCGGCGACGCTCTCGCCCATCTACGCGGCGTCCTTGACCGCGGCCAATATCGACGAGTGCGACGTCATCACCGCGCGGCTGGTGCAGGCGGTGGTCGAGCGCCGCTCCGTCGAGAGCACCGCCGAGATGCGGACGGTCACCGCCGCGGAGTCGAAGCCCTTCGCCAAGAAGCCCGGCGAGCGGTTCTGGTTCCTCGGCCTCCCGGTGCCTCTCTTTGCCGCCAACCAGGGCACGCCGGTCGGCTTCACCCTCGGCTACGGCTACGAGGCCGAGAACTTCCGGGTCAACGCCACCGTGGGCGGCTACGGACGCGGCAACGCCGACGTCGGCTTCTTGATGTTGGAGGCGTTCTGGATCCCGCTGCAGGGAGAGCTGTCGCCGTACTTCGGCGGCGGCGTTGGATACATGGGCGCGGGCAACCACACCGGCATGGGCGGTTCGCTCGAGGTGGGCCTCGAAGCTTTTCGCCTGCACGGCGTCCGCGTCCTCGCCGGGCTGCAGGCGATGGTGCCGTTCTTCGACGCCACCCACCCCGAGTACTCCTACAACTACGACCCGGCAACCGGCCAGACCACGCAGATCACGACCATGACCACGGGCCGCACCTTCTTCCCGGCCGCCTTCCTCCGCCTGGCCTTCTAAGAAAAAAGGCGCCAGACCTCAGACGAAGCTGAGGTCTGACGCCACTGAAGCCTGAGTCCTGCCTTTAGCGGAAGCTGGCGCCGAGGTCGAGGCTGACGCTGTAGAAGTCGCTGTTGCCGCCCTTGTCCGCGCCGACGCCGGTGGTGGTGCCGTTGTTGCTGCCGGTGTAGATGCGGTCGAAGAGGTAGTTGTACTGGAACCGGCCGCCGAGCTTGAAGTTGCCGAGGTTGGCCTCGAGGCCGCCGCCGAAGGGCAGGGTGTTCACGTTGCGGTTGGGGATGCCCGACGCCGCGGCGCCGTTGACCCAGGTCAGGCCATACCCGCCGAAGACGTAGGGCGTGAGGGACCCGGGCAGGATGTTCAGGCGCAGGTCGGCGTAACCTTCGTTGGTCTTGATGGTGCTGGCCACCCGGCCGGTGTCCAGGCTCTGCTCGACGTTGTTCTGGGTGCCCAGGTAGCCGAGCTCGACGCCCAGCATCGGGGTGGGCAGGATTCCAAAGCGAGCGCCGTACGCCGCGCCCGTGGCGGAGCCGCTCAGCGACTGCGTGTAGTGGGACGCGCCGCCCTGCACGACGACGGAGAATTCGCTGTCGGCCCAGACCGCAGGCGCAAACAACACCGCGCCGGCGAGAGCCACGAGAATCTTCTTCATGGTGTTCCTCCTCGTGGGTCCCCCCACGGAAATTCCGCAGCGCGATCAGCGTGCGGTGATAGACACGGTAGGAATAGGTCGGGCGAGTGGCCTGCCTGCCCGGTCGCTGGGGAGCCGATGGTTCAGCCGGTGAAACTGGAGCTGCAGAAGGACCTGGCGCGCCACCTGCGCGGCGGGCACCCGTGGGTCTACAAGCGCGCGCTGGAGAAGCCGCCGCCCGGGCTCGCGGCGGGAGCCATCGTCGACGTCACCGCCGAGGGCAAGTTCGTGGCCCGCGGCTATTACGACCCGCTCGGCGCCGTGCGCGTGCGTGTGCTGACGCGCGATCCGGCGGAGGCGATCGGCCCCGTCTTCTGGCGGCGGCGGATCGCGCACGCGGTGGCGCTGCGGCGCGCCTATGCGCCCTTCAGCATCGGCGCTAGGGACACTGCAGACACGGACTGCGTCAGGCTGGTGCATGGCGAGAACGACGGCCTCCCCGGAGTGGTCATCGACCTGTACGGCAAGTTCGCCGTGCTCAAGCTCTACTCGGCGGGCCTGACACCGTACCGTCCGCAGATCCTCGATGCGCTGCGGGGAGAGGTGGCGCTCGACGGGATCTACGGGCGCGACGAAGCCGCCGCCGTCGCTGTCTCGGCCTCCGACGAAGAAGAGGACCCCGAGGAGGGCGACGCGCCGGCGTCAAAGGGCCAGGTTCACTGGGGCGAAGAGCCTCCGGACCCGATCATCGTCCGCGAGAACGGGATGCAGATCGCCGTCGATGTCCGCAACGGACAGAAGACGGGCTACTTCCTCGACCAGCGCGAGAACCGCTTGGCGCTGCGCCGCTTCGCCAAGGGCCGCGCCCGGGCGCTCAACTGCTTCTCCTATACGGGCGGCTTCTCGGTGAGCGCGGCGCTGGGCGGGGCGCGCGAAGTCATCTCGGTGGACCGCGACGCTTCTGCCATCGCGCTGGCGCGGAAGAACTTCGAGCTCAACGGCCTCGACCCGGCCAAGCACGGCTTCGTCGCCTCCGACGTGCTCGACTACCTGGCCGCGCGCAGGGACGACCGGACCCGCTTCGACCTCATCGTCCTCGACCCGCCGTCGTTCGCGAAGACGCAGAAGGCGGTGCCGGCCGCGCTCGACGGCTATGCGTCGTTACACCGCGCCGCGCTGGGCCTGCTTGCGCCGGGCGGCATCCTCGCCACCGCTTCCTGCTCGGCGCGCGTCTCGCCCGAGGAGTTCGTCTCCGCCATCCGCGAGGCCTGCG
>JANXXR010000347.1 GCA_025350525.1 Deltaproteobacteria bacterium | reverse complement strand
GGCCTCCGCCGCCGTCGGGCCCGCGCGTCCTCGAGTTCAGCGCCAGCATGACCCCGCCGCAGATGGTCTCCGGCCCCGGCCTCAAGTACACGCAGCAGGCGCTGGACCGGAACGTCGAGGGGCAGATGTCGGTGAGCTGCGTGATCACCACCGCCGGAGTGGTGCGCAACTGCAAGGTGCTCAAGGGCCTGCCCTACATGGACGCGGCGGTGGTGCAGACGCTGCAGTCGCGTCGGTACAGCCCCGCGCTCCTGCAGGGAAAGCCGGTAGACGTGGAGTTCGTCTTCAACATCTCGCTCGGGCTGCCCTGAACCAGCCGCGCGAAATAGCGCCGACGCTGCCTCGTCCGGGAGAGACGATGACCCGCATCCGCTGGGCGCTCTCGACCGCGGCGTTCGCCATCCACCTCGCCGTGGCCGGGCGCTACGACTTCTTCCGCGACGAGCTCTACTTCATCGCCTGCGGACGCCATCCAGCCTTTGGATATGCCGACCAGCCGCCGCTGGTGCCGCTGCTCGCCGCTGCCACCCAGCTGTTCGGCGAGCGCCTCT
Organism: Deltaproteobacteria bacterium; assembly: GCA_025350525.1. Classification (GTDB taxonomy): domain Bacteria; phylum Myxococcota; class Myxococcia; order Myxococcales; family 40CM-4-68-19; genus 40CM-4-68-19. Next base: position 1,792 of record JANXXR010000347.1, on the reverse strand, counting down.
GGCTCCTGCGCGCGGTGGCGGCGGTGGGCGCGTTCGGCGCGGTCTGGTTTACCTGCAAGCTGGCCGAGCTCTTCGAGGCGGGCGCGATCGGCGTCGCGCTGGCCGGAGTCGCCGCGGCGACGGCGCCGATGTACCTCGGCCTCGCCACCACGCTGAACACTTCGAGCTTCGAGCCCTTGGCCGTGGCGGCGGTCAGCTACTTCCTCGGCCGCGCGGTGGTGAAGGAGGACCCGGGCGCCTTCGTCCGCGCCGGCCTCGTCTGCGGCCTCGCACTGGAAGCGAAGTACGAATTGCCGCTCTTCCTCGCGCCCCTGCTCCTCGCCCTGCTGCTCACCGGCCGCGCTCGCTCGCTCTGGCGCAAGGCAGCGCTGCAGGGCGCGCTGCTGGCGGCGGCCATCGCGCTGCCGAGCCTCGTCTGGCAGGCGGCGCATGGCCTGCCCTTCCTCGAGCTGATGCGCGCGGGCGCGGCCGGCAAGAACAAGGTGGTGCCGGCGGGCGAATTTCTCCTCAATCAAGTCCTGGTGATGAACCCGCTCTACGCGCTGCTGGCGATGATCGGCGTCGTCGCCTCGTTCGCGAGCGCGCGCCTGCGGCAGTGGCGCTTCCTCGGGCTCGCCTTCGCGCTGACGCTGCTCCTCATGCTCGCGCTGCACGCCAAGGACTACTACTTCGCCCCCGCCTACGGCCCCGCCTTCGCGCTGGGGGCCGCCGCCCTCGACGGCTGGATCCGCAGGACCTGGGTCAAGCTCCTGCCCCTGGTCCCGGCGCTCGCCTACAGCATCGTCTCGGCGCCGATGGCCATGCCCATCCTCGATCCGCCCGCGCTCGCCGCCTACATGCGCGCGCTGCACCAGGCGCCGGAGTCGGGCGAGAACCTCGACCAGAGCGACATCCCGCAGGACTTCGCCGACATGCTGGGCTGGCGCGAATTGGCGCAGAGCGTGGCCGCGGCGGTGCGCACGCTGCCGCCCGAAGACCAGCAGCGCGCCGTCATCCTCGGCCGCAACTATGGCGAGTCCGGAGCGCTCGACTTCTACGGGCCCGCGCTCGGCCTGCCGCCCGTCATCGGCCGCCACAACCAGTACTGGTATTGGGGGCCGGGCCGCTACGACGGGTCGGTGCTGGTCCTCATCAACTGGGCGCCCGAGAGCGTGAAGGCGGCCGACTGCGCCGAGGTGAAGGCCCTCGGCCGCTTCGGGACGCCGCAGGCGATGCCGCACGAAACAGGCTCGATCACTCTCTGCCGCCGCCTGCTCCGCCCGCTGCCGGAGGTCTGGGCAGAACTCAAGTTGATCCGCTGAGCGCCGGCTCTTAGAAGAGCGGCCATGATCAAGACACTCGCCTGGGCCGCACCCGCCGCCGGTAAGCCGCTTGCCCCGTTTACAGTCGAGCGCCGCGAGCCCGGCCCCGACGAAGTCCTCCTCGACATCCTCTTCTGCGGCGTCTGCCACTCCGACGTCCACCAGGTCCGCGACGAGTGGGGCGGCTCGACCTTCCCCATGGTGCCCGGCCACGAGATCATCGGCCGCGTCTCGAAGGCCGGCGCGCACGTCAAGAAGTTCAAGGCGGGCGACCTGGCCGGCGTCGGCTGCATGGTGGACTCGTGCCGCGCCTGCGATCCGTGCAAGCGAGACTTCGAGCAGTTCTGCGAGAAGGCCGCCGCCTTCACCTACAACTCCACGGAGATGGATCGCAAGACGAAGACGCAGGGAGGCTACTCGACGCGCATCACCGTGCCCGAGAGCTTCGCCCTCAAAATCCCCGCCGGCCTCGACCCCGCCGGCGCCGCTCC
>JANXXR010000542.1 GCA_025350525.1 Deltaproteobacteria bacterium | reverse complement strand
GCAGCGCCGCCCGCGCCACGTTGAGCTGCCCCTTGCCGCCGTCCACCACGATCAGATCCGGCAGGGCCTTCTCCTCGATGCCGCGCTTGAGCCGGCGCGTCAGCACCTGGAACATGGAGGCGAAGTCGTCTCCGGCAGCGTCGCCGCGGACCTTGAAGAGCCGGTAGCCGCTCTTGTCGGGCTCGCCGTCGGTGAAGACCACCTGCGAGCCCACCGTCTGCTGCCCCTGCAGCGTGGAGATGTCGAAGCACTCGATGCGCCGCGGCAGCCGCGGCAGGCGCAGGCGCGACTGCAGCCGCTCCAGCGCCTCGAGCTTGTTCTCCTGCGACTTCTTGCGCTCCTCGAAGTTGTGGCGCGCGTTCTCCATGGCCATCTCGACCAGGCGGACCTTCTCGCCCCGCTCCGGCACGTGCACCCGCACCCGCTCGCCCTTCTTGCCTTCCAGCCAGGCCTCGCGCATCTCGAGATCGCCGAGGTGCAGCGGCAGGAGCAGCTCCTTGGGGACGAACGCGCCCGACTCGTAATACTGATCGAGAAAGCTCTCCAGCAGCTCCTCGGTGGGAAACTCCTGCCGCGAAAAGCTGAAGCTGCGTCCGCCGGTGAGCCGCCCGTTGCGGAAGAAGAGCAGGTGCACCTCGAGCGCCGCGCCCTCGCGGTGGTAGCCGAGCACGTCCTCGTCGAGCAGGTCGCCCAGCACGGTGCGCTGCTTCTCCAGGCTGCGCTCGATGGCGCGCAGCTGATCGCGCAGCTCCCCCGCCCGCTCGTACTCGAGCTTGAAGGCGGCGTCCTTCATGCGCGCGCGCAGCTGGGCGGTGAGCTCGTCGGCCTTGCCCTCGAGGAAGAGTCCGACTTCCGCCACCGACCGCTGGTAGTCGTCCTGCGGAACGCTGTAGACGCAGGGCGCCGGGCAGCGCTTGATTTGATACTGCAGGCAGGGGCGGCGCCGGTTGGTCATCACCTGATCGGTGCAGGTGCGCAGCTGGAAATGCCGGTTGACCACGCCCAGCGTCTCGCGAATGGACGAGGCGCTCGAATAGGGACCAAAGTAGCGCGCCCCGTCCTTGCGGATGCGCCGCACCACTTCCAGCCGCGGATAGGGATGGGTGGTCGAGAGCCGCAGCGAGATGAAGTTCTTGTCGTCGCGCAGCCGGATGTTGAAGCGAGGCCGGTGCTGCTTGATGAGCTCGTTCTCGAGGAGCAGTGCGTCCTTCTCGGACGGCGTGATCATCACCTCGATGTCGCCGAGCAGCTCTTCGAGGAAGGGAATGAAGGCCCGGGTGTCGCCGCTGCGCTCCTGGAAGTACTGCGCCACGCGCGACCGCAGCGAGAGCGCCTTCCCCACGTAGACCACCGCGCCCTGGCGGTCCTTCATCAAGTACACGCCGGGCTGCGTCGGCAGCGAATCGAGCTTCGCTCGCAGCTGTTCTTCGAGCATTACCGCCGCTGCGAGCCGGGCCGGCCGTTGGGCCTTCCGCGGCGCTTGGGTCCGGCGGGCCGCGTGGGCAGGCCCGCGGCGGCGCGCGCCTCGGCCTTGAGCGCCTGCGCGTTCTTGGGGACGATGCCGAGGTCGATGTCCTTGATGGCCTGGATCTTGTCGCGCAGCACCGCCGCGCCCTCGAAGTCCAGCTCCTCGGACTTCGCGTGCATCTCCTTTTCCAGCTTGGCGATCATCTTCGGCACGTCGCGGCGGTCTTCCGGCAGGTAGCCCGCCAGCTCGTCCTTGCCGGCCAGCGCCTCGTCGCCGCCGGAGGCGACGCCGTGGATGGCCATGTCGAGGATGGCCCGCTTCACCGACTGCGGCGTGATGCCGTGCTCTTTGTTGTAGGCCACCTGCTTGGCGCGGCGCCGGTCGGTCTCCTCCAGCGCGTTCTTCATCGAGGCCGTCACGGTATCGGCATAGAGGATGACGCGCCCTTCGACGTTGCGGGCGGCGCGGCCGATAGTCTGGATCAGCGACACCGACGACCGCAAGAACCCTTCCTTGTCGGCGTCGAGCACCGCCACCAGCGAGACTTCGGGGATATCCAATCCCTCGCGCAACAAATTGATTCCAATCAGCACATCGAACAATCCGCGCCGCAGGTCGCGCACCAGGGCCAGGCGCTCCATCGTATCGATATCGGAATGCATATAGCGGACCCGCACGCCCAGGTCGGCGAAGTATTCGGTGAGGTCCTCCGCCATCCGCTTGGTGAGCGTAGTCACCAGCACCCGCTCGCCCTTGGCCGCGCGCTTGCGCACCTCCTCGAGGAGGTCGTCCACCTGCTGCGCCACCGGCCGCACCTCCACTTCCGGATCGACCAGGCCGGTGGGCCGGATGATCTGCTCGACGATCACGCCCTCGCTCTTCTGCAATTCATATTCGGAGGGCGTGGCGCTGACGAAGATGGCCTGGTTGATGAGCCGCTCGAACTCGCTGAACTGAAGCGGCCGGTTGTCCAAGGCACTGGGCAGCCGGAAGCCGTATTCGACCAGCGTCTCCTTGCGGCTGCGGTCGCCGCGGTAC
>JANXXR010000334.1 GCA_025350525.1 Deltaproteobacteria bacterium | reverse complement strand
CTCACGGCGCGAGGGCCTAGGCCACCGTCAGGGCATCGCGCGCACTTCGGTGATCGAATCGCCTTCCAGCAGCGCGTCGACCACTTCCTGGCCCTTCGTCACCTCGCCAAACGCGGTGTAGCGCCCGTCGAGGTGCGGCTGCGGAGAATGGCAGAGGAAGAACTGGCTGCCGCCGGTCTCGGGTCCGCTGGTGGCGATGCCCAGCGTGCCGCGCAAAAAGCGCAGCGGGCTGTGTTCGTCGGGAAGGGCCCAGCCGGGGGCGGGGCCGCCGTCGCCGTCGCCGCGGGGATCTCCGCCCTGCACCACGAAGTCGGGGACGACGCGGTGGAAGGTCAGGCCGTCGTAGAAGTGGCGGCGGGCGAGCGCGGCCAACGCCGACGAGGTGAGCGGCGCCACCTCGGGGCGGAGATCGACGAGCAGCTCGCCGCGGTTGGTCCGCAGGCGCAGCCGGCGCGCCGCTGGTGCGGCCCGCGCTTCCGGCGGCACCACCAGCGCCGGGACACTTTGGACAACCTGCGAGGACGGGTCCTTTGCCAGCGCCCCTTGGGCTTCCTCGACGACGTATCGATCCGGGTCGGCGAGCAATCTGTGCAATTCGGCGGACAGCGAAGGACCAGCTGCCCCTGCCGCGGCGCCCCGCACGCGGCCGTCGGGATCCTGCATCGCCGCGCGGGCCGGCTCGAGGTGCCCCAGCTCTGCCGCCAGCGCCCCGGTGCGCGCCCGCGACCGCCAGTCGCCCTGGCCATCGCAGAGGGGCGTATCGATCAGCTGCTTGCGGATCCGGTCGCGCGCCTGCGCCGACGCGCAGCGGACCACGGGATCCGGAGACGTCAGCGAAAGCGCGGGCAGCGCCTCGGGCCCCAGCTGCGCGGCAGCCTCGAAGAGCGCCACCAGCACGTGCGGCGAGGCCTGCCGCGGCGCCGTAGCTAAAAGGAGCGCGACGGCTCCGGGCGCGGTGGCGAGGCCGCGCGCCGCCTCGACCCGGACGCGCCAGTCGGGGTCGTCGAAGGCCCGCGCGAGGCCCTCCGCCGGCAGGCCCTGCCTGCCCCAGGCGCGGGCGGCGAGGGCACGCGCCCACGGATCCGCAGAGCGCAGCGCCGCCAGGAGCGGCTGCTGCAAACCTTCGGCGCTGCCCTTCGGCAGTCGAGAGAGCGCGTACGCCGCGCCAGCGCGCGGGAGCGCCGCGGCCAGCGCGGCCCAGGTGCGCGGCGGAAACTTCGGCTCCGGGTTGCGCGCCAGGATTCCGAGGGCGAAGGCCGCCTCGTCCACCGCCGGCCCGGAGAGCGCGGCCACCAACGCCTCGGCCTGCGGCGTCTTCCCCGCCGCCGGACCCGCCAGCGCCCGCGCCGCGGCAGAGGCGGAAGCGCAAGGCTGGGCCAGGCAGCGCAGGAGCGCCGGCACCCCGCCGTCGATGCGCCCGAGCGCCCACGCCGCCGTCTCGCCGACCTCGGCGTCGAGGAGAAGCTGGGCCAGCCGGTCGATCGCCTGCGCGTCTCCGATGCGGCCCATCGCCAGCGCCGACCGCGCCCGCGCAGCAGCGAGAGGCGCATCGAGCAGGGCACGGACGTCTGGGTCGGGCCGCCGCCGCAGCTCCGCGGCCTGGCACTGCGCCTCGACGGCGGACGGCAACGGCGGCTGCGGCCTGACCTCGGGCCGCACACAGGCCGCGAGCACCAGCAGCAAGAGCACTCTCATGGCGGCGCGGAGTCTGGCACAGCTACCGTCCGTGCGGGTACTCGCGGCCCTTCCAGATGGGTCCCTTGCCGCGCAGCTGCCGCACCGCCGAGTGGATGAGGATGCCCATGAAGCAGACGGTGGCGAGCGGCAGCGAGAGCGCCCAGATCGCAGGCGGGAAGACGACGGCGAAGATGAGCCACCGCTGGAGCAGCGCCACCGCGCAGCCAGCCAGCGCCAGCGCGAGTTGCCCGCCGTGCAGGAAAGGCGCAGCGAAGAACGGCACCGCCGAGAGCCCGATCATCACCACTCCGCCCAGCGCCTGCCAGGGCCCGCCCGCGCCCGCCGCGGCGTTCTTGACGAAGCCCCACCAGATCTCCGGGAGCGACGTGTACATCCGCACCGAGACCAGCGCGCGACCATTGGCGGCGTAGAGCCGGTGGCCCGCGCCCTTCACCAGCCGCGCCAGTTCCAGGTCGTCGGCGACCCGATCGCGGATGGCAGCGTGGCCGCCGACGGCGTCGTAGACCTCGCGGCGAATGAGCAGGTATTGCCCGTTGGCGATGGCGACGGGCGACTTTGGGTCGTTCACCTTCCGCAGCGGAAACGCGCCCAGCACCGCCGAGAGCACGTGGGTCATGAGCGCCCGCTCCCAGAAGCTCTCGGCGCGGAGGCGGGTCAGGAGCGTGAAGAGATCGACGCCCCGCGCGGCGGCCATCGCAGACGGGAGCGCGGCCGGCGCGTGCTCGGTGTCGGCGTCGGTGAAGAGCAGCCAGCGGGCCGCGCCCGCGTGCAGGACGCCCTGCGCGTTGCCGTGATTCTTTCCCAGCCAGCCCGCGGGCAGCTCGGTGCCGCGCACGACGGTGAGCCGCGGATCCAGGATGGCCGCCGCCTCTGCGTAGGTCGCGTCCTCGCTGCGGTCGTCGACGCAGATGACCCGCAAAAGCGGCCAGTCCTGCGCCAAGAGCGAGCGCAGGCAGAGGCCGACCTGGTGCGCTTCGTTGCGCGCCGGAACGATGACGGCCACCTCCTCCGCGGAGGGAGGCGGCCGCGCAATCGGGATAACCTCGAGCAGCCGCGCGTCGAGGAGCGCGCTCACCAGCAGCGCCCCCCAGAGAAGCAGCGCCGTCAAGAGCAGGACGCTAATGGCTGCAGTTCCCGTTCACCGCCGTCGCCCCCGTGCAGATGGCGCGGCGGGGCAGCACGGTTGCGGCGTCGTTCTTGTCGTAGCGCGACGGCAGCGTGCCCAGCGCGTGGAGGTAGCCGCCCAGCGCCTCCCACTCCTTGATCTCGGTGTTGTTGGGCGCGGGCAGCGGGCGCCGCAGGATGGTCAGCGTCGCATCGTTGCCCGGCACCGGCACGCCGTCGGCGAGGCTCGGCATGGTGTCGTGGAGCGCCTTCAGCTTCACTCCCGCAAAGGTGGCGAAGGTCGCGATGTAGAGGCTGGCGGCGACGCGCACCAGCCGCAGCGGGTTGCCGCGCGCGGAGGGCGCCCAGCCCGGATATCCGGGCAGCGAGTGCGCGGCGTCGAGCGAGGCGTCGAAGACCACCTCGTAGTTGGCGTCGCCGTCGTAGCTCCCGGCGGCGAGCGCGGCCGGCGTCAGCTGCCACATCTTGGTGACGCGTCCATTGGCCGGATCGAGCGGGCTGCCGTTGGGATTGAAGGCGGTGCGGCCCATGTCGTACTGGAAGCGGAAGCCCGACGGCACCACGTAGAGATCGTCGTGGCCGGTGTACGCGTAGCCGGCGGTCACCTCGAAGGCGGCCTTGACCTCGGCCAGGTAGATGCCGAAGCGGCAGAGCGGATAGCCGGGCGTGCCGCTGCCGTTCGGCGGAGGCGATCCGCCCAGCGGGACGGCGGTGAAGAGGTCGGCGAAGCCGAGCTTGCCGGTCTTGCCCTTGCGCAGCGCCGGCACGCGCACGACGCCGGCGGCCTCGACCGCGATCTCGGTCGGCGCCACCTGGTTGGCGGCGGCAAGCTGCGCGTCGGCGGTCAGGTCGATGAGCGCCGTCTCCTGCAGCTTGCCCGCGTTGTCCACGTCGAAGGGCAGCATCACGAGCGGCGCGTTGTAGTAGCTGCCCAGCCCGGCGTAGGCGGGCGGCGCGCCGGCCAGGATCTCCGCCAGCGTGTACTTGAGGAAGGAGAACGACTGCCCCGGGATGTTCTGCTGCTCGAGCGCCCCGATGGTGGTGCCGACGATGGTGTTGATGGTCGCGTCGGCGGGGGCGATGGCGTCGGTGACCGCGATCAACTTCGAGCCCGCGGTGTCGAAGCTCACGCTGCGGTCGCCGTTGACGGTGAGCGCGATGCGGCCGACGGTGTCGCCGAAGCGGCCCGCCTGCTGCACCAGCACGCTGCGGCCGTCGTAACGGTTGGTGACGATGGTGGCCGGGAAGTCGCTGTGCGAGTGGCCGCTGACGATGACGTCGAGGCCGGTGACGTTCTGCGCGATGGCCAGGTCTTCGCTCTTGGCGGGGTTGGCGACGTCGGCGCCGCCGTGGCTGAGCGCGACCACCAGATCGACCTTGTCGTCGCGGCGCAGGCTGTTCACGATGGGCTGCACGTCGTCGTAGATCTGCGCCAGCGAGGCCAGCTGGTTCGAGGCGGTGGTGCCGGCCGCCACCGAGAAGGTGACCGGCGCCGCGGCGGGAGCGACGGCGGCTGCGTCGGCGCCCATGATGCCGATGAAGCCCACCTTGAGGCCGCCCGGCGTGGTGATGACGAACTTGCCGTGGATGGGCTTGCTGGCGTCGGTGTTGAGCGCGTCGTACTTGGAGGCCAGCGCGCTGTCGGCGTCGGTGCCGCTGAAGTGGATGTTGGAGGCGACGATGGGCGGCAGGCCCTTGGGCAGTCCGCCCACGTCGGCGTTGGCGGCGTCGATGGCGAGGGAGAGGCCGGCCGGGCCATAATCGAACTCGTGGTTGCCGAGCGTGGTGACGTCGTAGCCGAGGACCTTCATCACGCGGTAGTCGGCGGAGATGGTGGTGGCGGCGATCTGCAAGAGCGACCCCATCATGTTGTCGCCGGCGGAGACGGTGAGCGAGTCGGCGCCGGCGGCGGTGGCAGCATCGCGCTCGGTCTTGAGCACCGAGGCGCGGCGCGACGCTCCGCCTTTGACGCCGCTGCCCGGAGCGGCGGGGACCGGAAAGTCGTCCACCTCGGGGCCCAGCCCGATCAGGTGCGAGTGCTCGTCGTTGGTGTGAAGCAGCACCAGCTTGCGCGGCGCCTTGCTGCTGCTGCCTCCGCACGCGAGCGCGAACGCAAGAACCACCACGATGGAAAGGCGCATGGATTCCCCCTGAGAATGGCCGGGGAGAAACGCACTGTGCCCGCGCCCTGTCAAGCAGTGGACGGCTCAGTGCCCGCCCGGATCCTTCTCGCCCGCGCGCACCGCCGCCTCGAGCACGTTCTCGCGGGGAGGAATCGGGCAGTTGTAGAGCGGCGAGAAAGCGCAGGCCGGGTTGTAGGCGAGGTTGAAGTCCAGCGCGTAGCGATCTCCGCCCAGCGCCTCCGCGTCCACGTAACGCCCCACCGGATAGCTCTCGTGGCCGGTGGTCTGGTCGCGGAAGAAGATCGAGACCGCCGCCTCGCCCTGCCCCGGCTCGAGGAGCCGCAGCGCCGACAGCTTCATCGGCTTGCCCAGGAGCTGGAACCGCAGCTCGCCGAGCCGGAGCGCGCGCCGCTTGTTGCCGCGGGTGGAGAGGATCACCTGCTCGCGCAACGGCCCTTCCTGCACCAGGCGCGCCTCGACGCGGAAGGCGGGGTCGGGAGCGAACCAGATCGGAAACGGGCCGCTGCGCAGGCGCGGACTCTCGGGGTCGAGCACCACCACGCCGGGGAAATTCTGGTGCGAGAGGCGCAGCGTGTAGCGGCCCAGCGAGACCCAGGCGCTGGGCGGCAGGCTCTCGGTCTTGCCGTCGCGCGTGAGCTCGAAGCCATCGGCCAGCGCCCGCAGCACGGCGGCGTGGGGCGCGACGCCGTCGAGCTGGACGTCGTCGTCCGGCGCGCCGCCCAGCGAGAGCGGCTTCTCCGGAGCGAAGTCGTGCCGCGCCACCGCGGCCAGCGGGCTGGTGCGCGGATCGCGGAAGCCGTGCAGCATCCGTTCCCTTTCTTGAAGCAGCGCATCCACAGCCAAGGGGCCTCCCGCGGCGACGCAGAGCGCGGCCGCCGCGATCCCGTAGCGCAGCGTGCGCCGCTGGGCTAGCTTTTCGGCAGCATGGCGCTGCACAAGTCGCTCCTCGAGACCATCGCCGACAAGGGATCACGGCTGCGCGAGGTGCGCAAGGACTTGCTGCGCCAGGTTCCGGGGCAGACCCAGCGCTGGTTCCAGGGGCCCGACGGCTGCGATCTCTTCCTCTGGTACGGCGGCCCCGGCGCGCTCTCCCAGGTGCAGGCGACCTTCGAGGGCCGCGTCGTCGAGTGGTCGAAGGCGGAAGGGCTGCGCACCGGGCGGCTGGTCTCCTTCAACCCGCTGCGCCCGCTCGACGACCGCGGCAAGCTCGAGCTCGACGCGCGCCCCGACGCGGAGACGCTGCAACTCGCCCGCGTCCTGCTCGAGAGCGTACAGGTGGACGAGCTGACCATGATGCTGGTGCGCAAGCAGCTCGGCCTGCGCTAGTCCTGGCCAATGAGATCTAGCAGTCTACTGAAATTCGCCGCGCTTTCTGGCGTAATCACGCGATGGAGGTTCCGATGTTCTTTCACACACTGGCCGAATTCGTCGCGACCATCCTGATCATGCTGATCGCCTCCGGCAGCGTCATCGGCGGGATGTTTCTCTCCAGGCATTTCAAGCTGCGCGCCAAGGAGTTGGAGGAGCAGCTCGACTCGCGCGACGCCGAGGCGCACCTGGGCGCGGTGGAGGCGCGCCTGCT
>JANXXR010000538.1 GCA_025350525.1 Deltaproteobacteria bacterium | reverse complement strand
CAATGCCCGCGAGCACTTCCTGCCCGGTGAGTACCCCGCTGATGAAGTTGCCCAGATAAAGTGCGCCGATCTCGCGGTCCTCGATGCCCGAGTCCTGGATCGCCGACGCCGCCGCTTCGACCGCGAGCACCTCGATGGGCTTGTCGCCGTGTTTCCCGAAGGCCGTGGATCCGATCCCTGCAATCGAAACGCCGCGCATCACTTCGCTCCGCTCCGGAGCTTCTCGCGCAGCTCCGTCTTGAGGACTTTTCCGTAGTTGTTCTTCGGTAACGCATCCACGAATCGATAATCGCGCGGGCGCTTGTAGCGGGCCAGGTTGTCGAGGCAGAGCTGGTCGAGGTCCGGTGGCGCGACCTGCCTGCCGGGCTTCGCCACCACGAATGCCACCACCTCTTCGCCCCATTCCAGGTGTGGCCGCCCGACCACCGACACCTCGAGGACGTCGGGGTGGCGCAAGAGGACCTCCTCCAGCTCCCGCGGGTAGATGTTGCTGCCGCCGCTGATGATCATGTCCTTGGAGCGATCGCGCAGTGTGAGCAGGCCGTCCGCGTCCGTCGAGCCCAGATCGCCGGTGTGCAACCAGCCGTTGCGCAGCGTCTCCGCGGTTGCCTTCGGATTGCCGTAGTAGCCCTGCATCATGCCGTCGCTGCGGGTGGCGACTTCGCCGATCTCGCCGAAGGGCACTTCGCGGTCGTCGGCGTCGACTACCTTGACCTCGACGCCGGTGCGCGCGTACCCGCAGGAGCCGAGCAGGTCCTGGTAGCGCGGATGATCGGTGGCGGCGTGATCGCGCTGCGAGAGGCCGGTGATGGTCATGGGCTGTTCGCCCTGGCCGAAGAGCTGGTAGAGGCGTGGCCCGAAGAGGGCCAGCGCCTTCTTGAGATCGGCGACGTACATGGGTCCGCCGCCGTAGTAGATGGTCTTCAGATTTTTCAGATCGGCGCGGCCGGCAGCCTCGCTGTGCACCATGCGGGTGAGCACCGTGGGCGCGGCAAAGAGGGTCACGTTGCGATAGCGCGCGATCGCGTCGAAGGTTCGCGCCGGATCGAACGAGCCGCCCAGCACCACCTGGTGCGAGCCCTTGAACAGGTGCGGCAAGGAGTAGAGGCCGCCGCCGTGTGAGAGCGGCGCGATGTGAAGCTGCGTGTTCGTCTCGTCGAGTGCGTCGATGTCCGCGTAGTACGCGTGGCTCATGAACATCAGATTCCGGTGCGAAAGCACTGCGCCCTTGGGCCGCCCTGTCGTGCCGCTGGTGTAGAAGATCCACGCCGGCTCGTCGGGCTGGACCGAACGTGGGCGCAGGGCCGGGCCATCGAGCAGCTGGCGGTAGCGATCGGTGCCCGTGCAGATCACGCCCTGCAGGGAAGCGACTTCGCGTTCGAGCGGCGCGAGCCCGTCGACGAGCGAAGGCGTGGCGAAGAGGAGCTTCGCGCCGGAGCTCTCGGCGATGTAGGCGACCTCCTTGGGGTGGAGCTTCGCGTTGGTGGGTACGACGCAGAGGCCCGCGGCCCAGCAGGCAAAGTACAGCTCGAGGACCTCGGGGCTGTTCTCCATGCAGAGGGCGACGCGATCTCCCGGAAGAAGCGTGGCCGCGAACGATCCGGCGATGCGCTCGACGCGGCCTGCGAGCGCTGCGAAGGTGAGGGTCCCTGCCTCGGAGCTGATCGCGGGGCGTTGCGGCAGGCGGCGCGCGACATCGAAGAGCTGGCGGGCGAGGTTCATCTGGAGTCAGCCTCCGTTTCGAGCGCGGGAACGAAGTGATCTGCCGCTGTCCCGACGTTGTCAACCGCGGACGCGCGATGCGGCAACGACCCCGGCCGGCAGTGATAAACCTCCACCGGGAGGAGTCACGTTAAGGTGGAGGGGACGTTCGACACGCCAATACGCGCGGCGTTCACGCAGCCGGTGCGCGAGGCGACCATCCGGCTGGAGGGCGCGCTCCCGGATGGCCCCCAAATAGGGCTCAGCGTCCGGGGAAGGTGTCGGTCGGCTTCCGAAGGAGTAGCGTCGCTTCATTCGCCTACCTGAGGAGAGCCCATGGCCGAGAGCGTCTACAAGATCATCGAGCTCGTCGGAACGAGCACCAAGTCCTGGGAGGAGGCGGCGGTTGCGGCGGTGAAGCAGGCGTCGAAGTCGCACCTGCGCGTCGCCGAGGTGGAGAAGCTCGATCTAATGGTCGAGGACGGCAAGGTCACCGGCTATCGGGCCAGGCTAAAGGTGTCGTTCAAGTACGGCAGCAAGGAGTAGGGGCCTCCTGTCGTTGGCCAAGACTCGATCCGTCAACTCCGCGACCGAAGATGGCTCGATCGGCGGGCGCCGATCATGGTGTTTTCAGACTGGAGCGGGCGCTCCAGCAACCTGTCCTTGGCCAAAACTCCGCGCCAATTCTTGGTACGCCACTAGAGTGCGAAGGCGGTAGCGGCGGGTTGCGAGAGCCAGATCGCGTAGACGACGCGCAAGTGCTCGAGACGGCCCTCGGCGCGGGCCTTGCAAAGCAGTTACGGGGATCTGAAACCGGGCTGCCGCCTGCGCTGGAGTGAGCGGCCGCTCGTCGTCGGCTTCCCTCTGTGGCACGACTGCGGCGTCGCTGACCACCGGCTGACCAAAATTCTTGTGCGGACCGGCCCGACCATTCCGCGTTCAATTCGCTTCCCCGCCAATGTCTGGAGGCATCTCGAGAAGCGTGCCAAAGCAGAAGGCATGCCTCTACATGCCGCACTCCGCGCGGCGGTCATGGCGTACATCAACGACTAGGAGTCGCGGCCCTTGGCGCAAATCGTGCCCTGCGGTAGCCGCACCACCTGTTGCACTGCGCGGAGGTCCCGCCGCGCCTCGGTCTAAGAGCGGCCACACGAGCGAAGGAGTTTCGACTCGCCCGTGCTGGCTACGCGACACAAGATCGACCTTTCGGTGATGAGGCGGCGCAGGTCCGCGTCTTTCGCGGGCGTCCGAACGGCACACGGCGACTTCCACTTCCAGAAAAGACGAAAGCCCTGCCGGTGCCAGCGGACGACCGTCTCGGGCTTGACGATCAAGAGGACGCGGCACCAACGGGGCCAGACTGGGAGAGGCAGGACCAGAAGGCAAGGTCACTCGTCAAAGCGGACGGATTTTTGGGTAGGGACAGCGTTCCCGGCTCCTGCGCTACCGTGAAACAGTGGCGCGAGGTTCACGCATCAGATGCCCTCGGGATCTCGTCAGACTGCGCACTGCTGAGTTGGTCGCTTGCGTTGGCCCAGGGATCGGCATATGCGGTGGCAGCCGGGTTGGCCGCCGAAGCTTCGTTGGGCGTTGCACATCAACCACCGGTGATTCGTTCGCGGCGGCTCCGTTCCCCGGCGTTGGGGTATCCCATGAAAAAG
>JANXXR010000537.1 GCA_025350525.1 Deltaproteobacteria bacterium | reverse complement strand
CGAGAAGCCGCGCGTCGCGGTGCTGATCGCGGCCGGCCAGACGCGCCCGGTGTTCGACAAGCGCGTCGCTGCGCTCAACTTCGCCGGGCTCGCGGTCCTGGCCGTCAACGGCCCGGGCGCGCAGGCGGCGGCGCTCAAGTTCCTGGCCGCGGCGGAAGACCTCGACAGCCGCGAGCCGCTGCTGCTCGACCTCGACGGGCTGCCGGTGGACGACGCCGGCAAGTGGAGCGGCGTGGTCATGCCGCCCGGCAAGAAGGGCGGGCTGACGCTGGACGCCGAGCGGCCCGACCTGGAGGCGCTGGTGAAGTACGCGCGGCGCGGCCCGGGCGCGCTATAGGGCCGAGGCGATCTCTTTGGCGGTGTGGCCCAGCTCGAAGGCCGCGTGCGCCGAGGGCTTGCCGCCTTCCAACACCAGCATGACGTAGTAGCCGTCGGGCAGCGCGCGGCAGAGCAGCGTGCCGCCCGCGCAGCCGAGCCGCAGCTCGACGATGCCGCCCGCCCCCTGCGCGCTGGAGTGGGTCTCGAGGTCGAGCCAGGCCGCCGCCATGTGGGCGCCGAACACTTTAAGGTCGTATTCGGAGAGGGCAGGGTCGCGCGCCACCAGCGCCACGAACTCGCCCTCGTAGTCGCAGAAGACCGCGCCCCGTGCGCCGGGCGCCCGCTCGACCAGGGAACTGAGCATCCGCCGGAAGGGCACGCATCGCTTGTACCCAGAGGGTGCGAGTGGTAGCAAGCGCACTCCGCCGTCTCCGCCAGCAGCGTCGAAAGGGAGCCCAGTTGGACAAGCGTGCCGCAGTGGTGCTGGCCGTCATCTTCGGCGGCCTCTTCCTGGTGTTGTTCGGCTTCATGATGCTGGCGTACTCGGCGGTGAAGACCACCAGCTTCTCCTCGGAGGCGGAGAGCTCGGGCGGGGCGCGCATCGGCATCGTCGAGGCCCGGGGCACCATCGGCGATGGGCAGAGCGGCGTGGACGCCGAGAAGATCATCCGCCTGCTCAAGAAGTACGAGAAGGACGACGAGATCAAGGCCATCGTCCTGCGGGTGGACTCGCCGGGGGGATCGGTCGCGCCCTCGCAGGAGATCCACGACGCGGTCAAGCGGCTGAAGGCGAAGAAGAAGGTGGTGGTCTCGATGGGCAGCCTCGCTGCCTCGGGCGGCTATTACATCTCCGCGCCGGCAGACAAGATCTACGCGGAGCCGGGCACGCTCACCGGCTCCATCGGCGTCATCTTCATGCACTTCAACGTCAAGGGCCTGCTCGACCTCGCCCACGTCGAAGAGACCACGCTCAAGACCGGAAAGTACAAGGACACGCTCTCGCCCTTCCGCCCCATCCAGGACACCGACCGCGAGGAGATCCAGGGGATCTCCGACGACGTCTACACCCAGTTCGTGAAGGCGGTGGCCGAGGGCCGCGGGCTGCCGGAGGCCAAGGTCCGCGAGCTGGCCGAGGGCCGCATCTACACCGGCCGCCGCGCCAAGGAGCTGAAGCTGGTGGACGAGCTGGGCGGCATGGACGAGGCGGTGGCCGCGGCCTGGCAGCTGGCCGGACAGAGCGGCGAGCCGAAGGTCCAGTACCCGTCGAAGGAGCGCGAGCTCTCGCTGCGCGACCTGATGCGCGGCGCCTTCCAGGGCGCGTTCCAGGGCGCGGCGGAGGGCGTCCGGTCGTCGGTCCCCGAAGGCGGCGTGATGTTCCTTGCCCCGGCGCTGGTGAAGTAGCCATGGAGCAGCTGTGGGCGCCCTGGCGGATGGAGCTGATCGAAAAGGAAAAGGGCACCAAAGCCGCGGGCTGCATCTTCTGCGACCTGCCGCGCGCCTCGGACGATCGCGGCAACCTCATCCTCGGGCGGACCCGGCACACCTTCGCCATCCTCAACCGCTATCCGTACAACAACGGGCACCTCATGGTGGTGCCGGCGAAGCACACCGCCGACCTCGCCGCGCTCTCGTCCGAGGAGTGCGCCGAGCTTTCCGAGATGCTGCGCGTCGCCGTGCGCCTGCTCGGGCGCGCCTACCGGGCGCAGGGCTACAACGTGGGGATGAACCTCGGGCAGGTGGCGGGCGCGGGCATCGCCGACCACCTGCACTGGCACGTGGTGCCGCGCTGGATCGGCGACACCAACTTCATGCCGGTGCTGAACGACACCAAGGTGATGATCGAGCACCTGCACGGCAGCTGGGATCGGATGCGGCCGTTGTTTGATACGGAGTATAAATAAGCATGATTCGCGAGCGGGTGCGGGCCATCGTGGCGGCGGCGGTCGCGAAAGTCCTGCCCGACCAGGCGCAGGCGGAGTTTCAGGTCGAGCCGCCCCGGCAGGCGGAGCACGGCGACTTCGCGGTCAACGCGGCGCTGGTCTTCGCCAAGATCGCCAAGACGAATCCGCGCACGCTGGCGCAGCAGATCGTCGACCAGCTCGAGGATCCGGACCACCTCATCGAGAAGGTGGAGATCGCCGGGCCGGGCTTCCTCAACATCCGCCTCAGAAAGGGCGTCTGGCACCGCGCGCTGCAGGTCGTCTGGAAAGAGCGCGACGGCTTCGGCCGCAGCGACGCGGGTCAGGGCAAGCGCACCATGGTGGAGTTCGTCAGCGCCAACCCCACCGGGCCGATGCACGTGGGCCACGGGCGCGGCGCGGTCATCGGCGACGTGGTGGCCAACCTGCTCGAGTGGGCCGGCTACCAGGTGGCGCGCGAGTTCTACATCAACGACGCCGGCGGCCAGGTGTGGCGCCTCGCCCACGCGGTGCTGGCGCGGGCCACGGAGCTGCGGCCCGGCGTCGCGCCCGTCGCCCTCGACGCCGAGGACTACCAGGGCGAGTACATCAAGGAGGTGGCGCAGGCGTGGCTGGAGGCGGGCGGAGATCCGGCGCAGCCTTTTGCCACCATCCGCGAGCCGCTGCGGGCCTTCGCCACCCGCTGGGTGTTGCAGAACCTGATCCAGCCCGACCTGGAAATGTTCGGCATTCGCTTCGACAAGTTCTTCTCGGAGAAGACGCTGCACGACGAGAACCGGCTCGAGGCGGCCATCCGCCTGCTCGACGACAAGGGCGTGACGGCGATGGAGATCCTGCCGCCACCCAAAGGACAGGAGCGCGATCCCCACGACGACGAGTTCGTCGAGAAGCCGCTGAAAGTCGTCAAGACCACCCGCTTCGGCGACGACCGCGACCGCCCGCTCTTCAAGACCACCGGCGAGCCCACCTACTTCGCCGCCGACATCGCCTACCACTTCGACAAGATCTCCCGCGGCTACCTGCGCCTCATCAACGTCTGGGGCGCCGACCACGGCGGCTACGTCTCGCGCATGAAGGCCGCCGTCCAGGCGATGGGCGGAGAGCTGGAGATCATCCTCTTCCAGCTGGTCAATCTGATGAAGGACGGCCAGCCCTTCAAGATGAGCAAGCGCGCCGCCAACTACGTCACGCTGCGGGAACTGCTCGAGACGGCCGGCGCCGACGCCACCCGCGTCTTCTTCCTCCTGCGCCGCGGCGACATGGCGCTGGACTTCGACCTGGGCCTCGCGCAGAAGCGCGACAACACCAACCCGGTCTTCTACGTCCAGTACGGCCACGCCCGCTGCGCCGCCATCCTGCGCAAGGCGCGGGAGGAGAAGGGGCTCGAAGCGCGCTGGGACGCCGAGGTGATGGAGGCGCTGCAGCTGCCCGAAGAGATCGATCTGATCAAGCGCGTCCTGCTCTTGCCCGAGCTGATCGCCCACGCCGCGGCGGCGCTGGAGCCGCACAAGGTGGTCTTCTACCTCCAGGAGACCATCGCCCAGTTCCACGGGTATTATACCAAGTACAAAAAGACCGAGCGGGTCATCTCCGACGACCCCCGCAAGACGGCGGCCCGGCTCTACCTGGTCTGGGCGGTCAAGCAGACGCTCGCCAACGGGCTGCGGGTGCTGGGAGTGTCGGCTCCTGACCGGATGGACGCCCCGGAAGATGCCGCCGAAGCCGATGAAGTGGCGTGAACCCGCCGTCGTCTGGTATTGCCAACGTCGATGCGCGACGTGGAGCGGCTGAGGGAAAAGATCCAGATCTCGCTCGACGACCGCCAGGTCTGGGCGCTCGGGCTGTCGGGG
>JANXXR010000307.1 GCA_025350525.1 Deltaproteobacteria bacterium | reverse complement strand
GATCTACCATGGCGTCGATCGCGCGACGGGCGCGGCGAAGTGGACGGCGACGCCGGTCGATCTGATCTTCGGCTCGCACTCGGAGCTGCGCGCGGTGGCCGAGGTCTACGCGTCGGAGGACGGCAAGCAGAAGTTCACGCAGGACTTCGTCAAGGCGTGGACCAAGGTGATGATGAACGACCGCTTCGACGTTATCGGGCTGTAGTGCAGTCGCGTCGACGAGAAACCGGCTGCCCACACCCCAGCGGATGCGCGCAAAGCCTGGCATGAGCCTCCCGTCGTCTGCCAGCGACGTTCCCTTCCTCACTGACCCCGGAGCGATCGCTTCATTCGCGGTTCGCGGTCAACAACGCGGCGTGCACCGCCCGCAGCAGCGCGTCGGCGGTGAAGGGCTTGGCCACCACCGCTGCCACCAGCAGGGCGGGCTCGTCCAGCCGATCGGAGCCGCCGGCGAAGCCGGTGAAGCACACCACCGGGAGGCCGGGACGGACCCGGGCGATGTGCTGGACGACGTCCCTGCCGTGGACGTCCGGCATCACCAGGTCGGTGAGGACCAGATCGATGGCGAGGTCCGGGCGCGAGATCATCTCGATAGCGGTGCCGCCTCCCGCGGCTTCGAGCACCTGGTACCCGTTGCGCGCGAGGATGCGGCGCGCGGCGGTGCGGATGCTCGGCTCGTCGTCCACCACCAGCACGATGCGGCCGTCGGTGTGCGGCTCCAGCCGCGGCGGCGGGACAGCAGCTTCCGCGGCCTCGACCCCGGAGCGAGGCAAGAGCACGGTGAAGGTCGCGCCCGCGCCCGGCTCGCTCTTCACCGCGATCGACCCGCCGGACTCGCCGATGATGCGCCGGACCATCGCCAGCCCGAGGCCCATGCCCAGCTCGGCTGGCTTGGTGGAGAAGAACGGCTCGAAGATCCGCACCTGCACCTCCGGGGTCATGCCGATGCCCTGGTCAGCGATCAGCAGCGCCACGTAATCGCCCGGCGCCAGCTGTTCATCTCCGCCCGGCGGGATGGTGCGGTTGGCCGTGATGATGCGGACCGGGCCGCCCAGGGGCATGGCGTCGCGCGCGTTGCCGGCGAGGTTGATCACCACCTGCTCGATCTGCCCGTGGTCTGCGAGCACCGGCCAGAGCCCGTCGGCGCACTCCAGCCGGACCTGGACGCGGTTGGTGACCAGCTGGCGCAGGATCGGCTCGAGGCCCCGCAAGAGGCCGTTCAAGTCGACGGCCGCCCGCTGCACCGACTGGCGCCGGCTGAGCGAGAGCAGCTTCTTGGTCACCGCCGCGGCGCGGTCCACCGCTTCCTGGATCTGGCCGACATCCCCGGCCGCGGTGGATCCCGCTGGCAGGTCCTCGCGCAGCAGATCGGTGAAGCCGCGGATCACCGCCAGCACGTTGTTGAAGTCGTGCGCGAGCCCGCCGGCAAGCTGGCCGACCGCGTCGAGCTTCTGGGCGTGGCGCAGCTGCCGCTCCAGCTCGTTGCGATCGGTCACGTCGCGGCAGGTCAGCACCACGCCGCCCACCGCCGGGTCATCGCGCAGATCGCTTGCGAGGATCTCCACCTCGCGCCACGCCCCGGCGGCGGCCTGCATCCGGGCCGCGGTCAGTCGCGGGACCGAAGCTCCTTCGCGCAGCAGCTGCTCCAACACCGCCAGGTCCTCCGGCCGGAGTAGATCGGCCAGCCGGGCGCCCACCCGCACCGGCCCGTCGGAGCCAAAGACGCGATCGGCAGAAGGGCTGACGTAGGAGACGGAGGAGGCTGGGTCGACCACCAGCACCACGTCGGAGGAGTGCTGGACCAGCGAGCGGAAGCGGGCCTCCTGCGCGAGCTGCGCGGCGAAGAGCCGCTCGTTCTCGCGCAGCTCGACCAGCTGCCGCGCCACCAGCAGGCCAGCCATGGCCGCCGCCGAGAAGGCGAGCAGGCCGAGGTACTCAGTCTCCCCGCTCAGGACCCGGCTGACCAGCAGCGCAAAAGCGGCGGCGACCAACAGGTAGGAGCTGAGGGCGCCGCGGGAGCCGAGGCTGCGCGCTTTGGCCGCGGAGTCCTCTGCGGACGGCGCGCGGTAGCGGAACCAGGCCACCCGCGCGGCGCTGAAGCGGAGGACCCAGGCGCCAAACCAGAAGGAGTCGATGGGGTGCCCCACCATGTAGCCCGGCACCCTCGACAAGCTGTAGCTCCCCAGCAGGTAGAGGCAGTTTGCGCCGAGGAGCAGGCCCATCACGGTGCGCGCGATCGGGTCGCGCTTGCGGACGGAGCCCACCGCCGCGATGACGAAGAGCGCCCACTCCAGCGCCGACTCCACCAGCGCGTCGGCGATCTGGTAGCTGCGCAGCAGGCCGACCAGGCCGAAGAAGAAGGCGATGGTGAAGCCGGCGACCACCGTGAGCGCCACGTCGAGGGCCATCCGCACCCGCATCTCCCGCTCCGACGCCTTGCTGGGAAAGGCGAGGTAGCCCAGGACCGCGAGGCCGTACTGGACGAAGGCGATGCGGTCGATCCAGGCGGGGTAGCTGCCGGGACCGTGGAGGTCGAGCCAGAAGGTCCAGATGTTGCCGCTCAGCCACACACCAGCGCTGCGCCCGCCAGCAGCAGCCAGGCTTGCCGGGTGCGGCGGTCGATCCCGGGCAGGCGCGCGTTGCGCTGGTAGAGCCACGCCAGCACCGGGCCTGGCACGAAGAAGGCAAGCTCGCTGATGCGGACGGCGGCAGTGCTGCCGGGCGCGACCAGCAGCAGCTGGAGGAAGAAGGCGAGCGCATAGGCCCCCGCCGCCACGTCGAGGGCGTGGCGGCGCAGGAGAGGTCGCACGCGGATCATCGGTGAACCATGAGGCTCGAAGATACCTCACCGGTACTGCGCCGGTGGACTTCGAGAGCAGGCCCGGCAACGCTTCGCGAGCTCAGTCCTGCTGCAACTCGGCGTAGCCGCCGAACCATCCGCTGGGGCTCGTTCCGATCGAGATGCCGGCCCAGGGCAGGACCTGCGCGTTCCAGTGCGCCACGAAGAAGAACGCCGTCACGGCCGGGCGGATGACGAGGCCGGAAGGTCCACGCCGAGCCACGAGGTGAGCCAGCGGTCGTAGTCCAGACCGGCGCCGGCGAAGTTGAGGCCGGCCAAGGTCACCGAGACGGCGTTTGGGCGCTCCGTGCGCGCGTCGTCCGCGTGCGCCGCGAAGGAGGCGCTGGCGAAAGCGAAGAGCGTGGCGGCGACGAGTCGCCCCAAACCTGGGCCACCCTGTCGGATCGGCGCCGAGAAGCGAGCACCCAGTCTTCGTGCGCCTGCACATGCTCCCTCCGGACGTGGTCCAAATTCACCCGCCGATCAACGCGGCGCGACTTGACCGAGAAGTTTGAACATGTGAACCCCGGCCGCATGTCCTCCAACTTCACGCCGTCTCAAAAAACCAAGATCCGCCGCGAAGACGCCCTCGAGTACCACTCCAGCGGGCGCCGCGGAAAGATCGAGGTGGTGCCGACCAAGCCCTGCTCGACGGCGCGTGAGCTGTCGCTCGCCTACAGCCCGGGGGTGGCGGAGCCCTGCATGGAGATCGCGGGCAACGAAGACCTCGTCTACACCTATACCGCCCGCGGCAACCTGGTCGCGGTGATCTCGAACGGCACCGCCGTCCTCGGCCTCGGCGACATCGGCCCCTTCGCGGCCAAGCCGGTGATGGAGGGCAAGGGCGTGCTCTTCAAGAAGTTCGCGGACATCGACGTCTTCGACATCGAGCTGCGCGCCAACGACATCGAGACCTTCTGCACCGCGGTGCGCGCGCTCGAGCCGACCTTTGGCGGCATCAACCTCGAGGACGTGAAGGCGCCCGAGTGCTTCATCATCGAGGAGCGGCTCAAGAAGGAGCTGCAAATCCCGGTCTTCCACGACGATCAGCACGGCACCGCCATCATCAGCGGTGCGGCCCTGATCAATGCGGTCGAGATCGCGGGCAAGAAGCTCGAGCAGGTGCGCATCGTCGTCTCGGGCGCCGGCGCCTCCGCCATCGCCTGCACCAAGTTCTACATGACGCTCGGGGTGAAGCGCGAAAACCTCATGATGGTCGACAGCAAGGGCGTCATCTACCGGGGACGCACCGAGGGGATGAACCCGTTCAAGGAGCCCTTCGCCGTCGAGACGCGCTGCCGCACGCTCGCCGACGCGATGGAAGGGGCGGATGTCCTCCTCGGCTGCTCGGCCAAGGGCCTGATCACGCCGCGGATGATTCAGACCATGGCCAAGCGTCCCATCGTCTTCGCGCTGGCGAATCCGGATCCCGAGATCAGCTACCCCGATGCCAAGGCTGCGCGCGAAGACGTCATCATGGCGACGGGCCGGTCGGACTTTCCCAACCAGGTGAACAACGTCCTCGGCTTCCCCTTCATCTTCCGCGGCGCGCTCGACGTGCGGGCGAAGGCCATCACCGAAGGCATGAAGATGGCCGCGGCCCGCGCGCTGGCGGCGCTGGCGCGGGAAAAAGTTCCGGATGTGGTGTCGCGCGCCTACGGCGGCAAGAAGTTCAGCTTCGGGCCCGAGTACATCATCCCCAAGCCCTTCGACTCGCGGGTGCTTCTCTGGGTGGCGCCCGCCGTCGCGCAGGCGGCCATGGAAGACGGGGTCGCGCGCACCCACGTGGACATCCCGACCTACCGCGAGGCGCTGCGCAAGCGCCAGAGCCGCAGCCACGAGGTGATGGGGGTCATCTTCAACAAGGCGCGCAAGAAGACCGCCCGCATCGTCCTCGCCGAGGGCAACCAGACCCGGATCCTGCAGGCGGCCCAGATCCTGCGCGAGGACGGCATCTGCGAGCCGGTGCTGCTCGGCGAGCCGGAGGTCATCCGCCGCTCCATCGAGGAGCATCACCTCACCGAGCTCAAGGACGTCACCATCCTGCACCCCGACAGCACGCCCGAATTCGAGGCGTACGTGGAGCGGTACCTCGAGCTGCGCGGCCGGCGCGGCGTCACGCTGCGCGAGGCCCGCAAGCGGATGCGCACGCGCAACTACTACGGCGCGATGATGGTGCGCGAAGGCGCCGCCGAGGGCTTGGTCACCGGCCTCACCATGAGCTACCCCGAGGCGGTGCGCGCGCCGCTCGAGATCATCCGCAGCCGCGAGGGGCGCCGGGCCGGAGGGGTCTACATCCTGGTGCTCAAGAACGACTTCAAGTTCTTCGCCGACTGCACCGTGAACGTGGACCCCACCTCCGAGGAGCTGGCCGAGATCGCCATCCACACCGCCGATCTGGCCCGGTACTTTGACGTCAAGCCCCGGGTGGCGATGCTCAGCTACTCGAACTTCGGCAGCGCTCCCGGAACCAGCCCAGCGAAAGTGCGCCGGGCGGTCGAAATCGCCCGCGAGCGTCGGCCCGATCTCGAGCTCGACGGAGAGATGCAGGTGGATGCCGCCGTGCTGCCCGCCGAGGCGCACGAGACCTTCCCCTTTTCGCGCCTCACCGAGGAAGCCAACGTCTTCGTCTTTCCCGATCTGGACGCGGCCAATATCGGATACAAGTTGCTCTGGAGGTTGGGAGGGGCGGAGGTGATCGGGCCGGTCCTTCTCGGAATGAACAAGCCGGTCAATGTGCTGCAAATGGGCGCCAGCGTTTCCGATATCGTCAACCTCGCGGCGGTGACCGCGCTGCGGGCCCAAAGCGACGAGTTCCCCTTCTAGCCGCACCCACCTACTCAATCAGCGGAGAATTCCCTTGGATCAAGCGTCGGGAGCAATCCAGCCTTCCCCAGGCCGCTGGCGGCAGCTCGTGTTCGGTGTGCTCTGCATGGTGATGATCGCCAACCTGCAGTACGGCTGGACCTTGTTCGTCAACCCCATCGACCAGAAGTTCCACTGGGGACGAACCGCCATCCAGGTGGCCTTCACCATCTTCGTCGTCACCGAGACCTGGCTGGTGCCCTTCGAGGGCTATCTGGTCGACCGCTTCGGCCCGCGCCTGGTCGTGCTCGGCGGCGGCCTCCTGGTCGGAATCTCCTGGGTGATGAACGCCCAGGCGACCTCGCTCGCCGGCTTCTACGCCGCGGCGGCGATCGGCGGCACCGGCGCGGGCGCCGTCTACGGGACCTCGGTGGGCAATTCGCTCAAGTGGTTCACCGACCGGCGCGGCCTCGCTGCCGGCCTGACCGCGGCGGGGTTCGGCGCGGGATCCGCGCTCACCGTGGTTCCCATCGCCAACATGATCAAGGCCTCGGGGTACGAGAGCGCCTTCCTCAAGTTCGGCATCGTCCAGGGATTGTGCGTGATGGTCTTCGCCCTCTTCCTGCGCGCCCCTCGGCCGGGAGAGGTGCCGGCCGTGGCCGCCGCGCGCCGCGTGCAGCAGAGCGCGCGCGACTACCGCCCGCAGGAAGCGCTCAAGACCGGCATGTTCTGGATCATGTACGCGATGTTCGTCATGGTCGCGACCGGCGGCCTGATGGCGGTGGCCCAGCTCGCGCCCATCGCCAAGGACTTCAAGGTCGCGGACATCCCGGTCTCGCTCCTCGGCATCACCTTGCCGGCGCTCTCGTTCGCGCTCACCATCGACCGCATCATGAACGGGATCACCCGCCCGTTCTTCGGCTGGGTCTCCGATCACCTCGGGCGCGAGAACACCATGTTCGGCGCCTTCCTCCTCGAGGGCTTCGGGATCCTCGCCCTGCTCAAGTTCGCGGCCAGCCCGACGCTCTTCGTCGTGCTCTCCGGCCTGGTCTTCTTCGCCTGGGGCGAGATCTACAGCCTCTTCCCCGCCACCTGCGCGGACATCTACGGGAAGAAGTATTGCACCACCATCTACGGCCTGCTCTACACCGCCAAGGGCACCGCCGCGCTGCTGGTTCCCTTCTCGAGCGTCCTCTCCCAGCGCAACGGATGGGGAGCGGTC
>JANXXR010000286.1 GCA_025350525.1 Deltaproteobacteria bacterium | reverse complement strand
GGGCACGGCTTCGGCGCGCAATATGCGGCGGCGCTGGAGTCGCTGACCCGCGCCTTCACCGCGGCGGGCGTGGACAGCGCGGGCGTCAACGGAAGCGCGCTCTCGCAGCTGCGCACCAACGAGGCGCAGTTCGGCCCGGGCTGGGAGCAGCGGCAGTGGGTGCTCGATCGCGACGCTTCTGGCGCCGCGCTGCGCCCGGTGCTGACGCCCGGCACGCCGATGCAGTCGCTCAACGACACAGCCCAACTGGCACAGTGGCTGCGCGACAACGCCGCCGTCGTGCGCACCGGCCACTTCGACCTGCCGCGCGCGCTCACTGGCGGCGCCGCGCGGGAGACCGAGGCGTGGTCGTTCCGCAACCAGGCGGGCGTCGACGAGCCGTTGCGCCACGCCTTCGCCGCCCAGACTTGCAACGGCTGCCACAGCAGCGAGACCGACGCCGCGCGCGGCTTCTTCCACGTCGATCCATTCATGCCGCCTGGGCGCGGGCGGCTTTCGGGCTTTCTGCGCGACTCGCAGCTGCCGCAGCGGGCGCAGAACCTGGCCTCGCTTCTGGCAGGAGGGCCGCCCGTCGCCACCCACCTGCCGGCCTTGCCGCAGCCGGTGGTGCAGTACGATCTGTCGCTGGTTCCCTCGGGCGACGACACCGCGCCGGTGGCCCTCGACGCCCGCGGCCGCGTGCTGGGCAACTCGCCGCGCGGCCCCTGGATCTGGGACGGCGCGCTGCACCCCATCGGCACCAGCGCCCTGCACGCGACCGGCTTCAACCCCAGCGGCGACGTGGTCGGCTACACCGGCAAAGGCAGCGGGCGCAGTGCCTTCGTCCTGCGGCACGGCGTCGTCTCCTTCCCCGGCACGCTGGGCGGAGCGATGAGTCTCGGCAACGCCATCGATCCCCTGGCGCGCGTGGCCGGCGATTCGCTCACGGGCAGCGGCGACTACCACGGCTTTCTCTTCGCCAACGGCAGCCTGAGCGACCTGGGGACGCTGGGCGGCAGCGAAACCATGACCGCCGCGATCAATGCGCAGGGGCAGATCACCGGCGAGTCGCAGGCCAGCGACGGGAGCCGTCACGCCTTCATCTCCGGCCCGGGCGGCCTGCGCGATCTCGGCACGCTGGGCGGCGGGTTCGCGCTGGGGCAGGCCATCAACGACAAGGGACAGGTGGCCGGCATGTCGGAGATGGTGCCCGGCGACCGGAAGATCCACGCCTTCTTCCACGACGGCGCCGTAATGCACGACCTGGGCGCGCTGCCGGGCCTGCCGTGGACTTCCGCGCCGGGCCTGAACAACGCGGGCGTGGTGGTGGGCAATGTCTACAACAAGCCCGACGACGGCAGCTCCAACTACGACACCTATCCGTATGTCTGGCGCGACGGCGTGATGGCCAACCTGAACGAGCGCGTGCCGCCCTCGGGCGTGAAGCTGCGAACCGTGCTGGGCATCAACGACGCCGGGCAGATCCTCTGCTCTGACGGACAGGTCGGCGCGGGAACGGCACACGCGTATCTACTCGTCCCCCGGTAGCCTGTCTCGGCCCCCCCCGAAAAAAAAATTATTTTTTTCGGAAGTGAGGGGTCAGTGCCGGTTGGCCATCGCGGTCCGCCGCGCGCCGGCCAGCTGTCCGCAGGCGCCGCCGATCCCCTGGCCGTGCGGCATGCGCAAGAGGGTGCGCAGCCCCGCGCCGGCGAGGCGCTTCTGGAAGGCGCGGCAGCGGTCGAGCGGCGGCGCGCGCTGGTCGGCCGCGGGGCCCGGGTTGAGCGGAATCAGGTTCACGCGCACGTCGAGGCCCTGCGCAAACTGCACGAGGCCGTCGGCGTCGTCGTCGCTGTCGTTGACGCCCGCGATCAGCGTCCATTGCAAGAGGACCGTCCGCGGCGCGCGGGCGATGGCGCGGCGAAGCTCTTCGAGCGGCCACTTGCGCGCCACCGGCAAGAGGGCCAGCCGCGCCCGCGGCTCGATGGCGTGGAGCGACACGGCCACCTGCGCCCGCGTGCGGGCGTAGAGCTCGTCGAGCCTGGGCACGATGCCGACGGTGCTGACGGTGATGCGCCGCTCGGGCACCGCGAAGCCCGACGGCTCGCGCAGCACCTCGATGGCGCGCAGCACTTCTTCGAGGTTGTCGAGCGGCTCGCCCATGCCCATGAAGACGACGTTGCGCGGGCGCTGTCCGAGGTGGCGCGCGGCGAGCGCGTATTGCGAGACGATCTCGGCGGCGCTCAAGTTGCGAACCAGCCCGAGGCGCCCGGTCTCGCAAAAGACGCAGCCCCGCGCGCAGCCTGCCTGCGAGGAGACGCAGATGGTCCACCGCTCGCTCTTGCGGGTCTCCGACTGAGGCTGGTGGATGGCGACCGTCTCGATCACCACGCCATCGAGCAGGCGCACCGCAAACCGGACGGTGCCGTCGGGGTCGACGATGGCATCCGCGGGCGGCAGCGCGGAGGCGAAGGCGCTCTTGGCCTCGGCGACGAGCGCGGCAGAGGGCTGCTGCAAAATCGATCTCTGGGCAAACTCCGCCAAGAGAGCGCGCGCCAGCCCCCTCGCCGCCCCGGGGCTGGCACCGCGCTCGCGCGCCCATTGCTCGAGGGCGGCCTCGGTCTGACCGGCGAGTTGCACGGTGTCCATCTACTCGCCATGCCCCGTCTGGCGCAGCCAAATCGTGCCGGCAGCGAGAAGGATCCTGCCAGCCATCATGATTTCCTCCGCGGCTTGCCGCCCAGCGTCCGGTAAAAGTCGGAGGCCATCCAGGTCGGCACGCCGGCCGGGCGGCGATCCCAATAATTCACCACCAGCGTCACCCGCAGCCTGCCGCGCGGACCGGGGAGCGCGCGGTCAGGCGTGAGGCCGCGGGCGTCGAGCACGCCGTGCAGGAGGTTGCCCTCGAAGAGAGCGTAGCGGTTGCGGCGCGGCTTCACCGCCTCGAGCTTCTGCGGCGCGCGGCCCGGCGTGGCGTCGGTGATGGCGAGCTGCCCGCCGCGGACGGAGGTGAAGAAGAAGACGCTGGAGACGAGCGGGTGACGCCGCCGCCTGCCCTTCACGTCCTCGTCGTAGTGGAACTCGATCGGCACCCGCGTCGTGTACGTGCGCCCGATCCACCACTCGAGTCCGGCGCATTTCACGCGGGCGTGCCGGGCGAGCCGAAGCGCCGCCTCTTCCAGCACGTTGCCCGGCGGCGCGCCGCGCGGCAGCCAGAAGGTGGTGAAGTAGCTCTCGCGGAAGCGTTCTGTTCCCAGCCGCGCCACCGCCGCGCGCGCCCGCCGCACCAACGTCTCGGGCAGCGCCGCGTCGATCACCCGCGCCAGCGCGAATTTTTCCTTCCGCGCCGCTTGTGATCGCTCCCCGCGCTGTGGCAGATCGGCCTCAATGATTCCAGATTGGTCCATCGAGAAGTCCCTCCAGCTCTACAACATCGGCGGCTGGAGCGCGGGCTACTTCAACATCAACGCCAAGGGGCACATCGTCGCCCACCCGCTGGGCCAGCCCGGCCCGATGATCGATCTGATGGACGTGGTCGACGACATCCGCGAGCGCAAGCTGGGCTTCCCTTGCGTGGTGCGCTTCCAGGACGTGCTGCGCAGCAGGGTCAAGCAGCTCAACGAGGTCTTCCGCGCCGCCATCGCCCAGCACAACTACAAGGGCGGTTACTTCGGCGTGTACCCGACCAAGGTGAATCAAATGCGCGAGGTCGTCGAGGAGATCCTCGACGCCGGCGCGCCTTACAAGCTTGGCCTGGAGGCGGGCAGCAAGGGCGAGCTCCTGATCGTGCTGGCGCTCAACACCGATCCCGAAGCGCTCACCATCTGCAAC
>JANXXR010000271.1 GCA_025350525.1 Deltaproteobacteria bacterium | reverse complement strand
GCCGGTTCCCCAGCGCCCGGCGCAGGGCCGCCAGCGATACCTCGCTGCGCCGCGCTGAAGCCGCGGCGGTGTGCGTCTCCGGGAATAAGGTCAGCGTCAGCACGATCGATATGGCCGACATGACGGCGGCCGCGATGGCGGATGTGCCATAGCCCCAGCGCGACAGGATGCCGCCCAGCGCCGGCCCGAGGATGAAGCCCAGCCCGATGGCAGCGCCGATGAGCCCCATGCCCTTGGCGCGATTCTCGGGCGTGGTCACGTCGGCGACGGCGGCCTGCGCGGTCGGAATGGTCGCGCCGAAGATGCCCATGACGATGCGGCCGATGAAGAGCATCACCAGCGTGGTGGCGAGGCCGAACATGGTGTAGCCGACCACCGAGCCCGAGAGCCCGAGGAGCAGAATCGGACGGCGGCCGACGCGATCCGAGACCCTTCCCCAGATGGGCGCGAAGACGAACTGCGCCAGCGAGTAGCTGCCCATGAGCAGGCCGACGGTGGCGGCGTGGGCGCCGAAGCTCTCGACGTAATAGGCGAGGAACGGGACGATGATCCCGAAGCCCACCAGGTCGAGGAAGACAGTGACGAAGAGGATGGGGAGCATCGGGCGCCGCGCAACGTACTTGGCTGGCCTGCAACCTGCAACGCATCCGGGCGTTGTCAGACCCCCTTGGCAAAGTGATGGGCATGGGAAAAGCAGCGTTGCAGCACGTCTGTCGCGAGTGCGGATACCAGACGGCAAAGTGGTTCGGAAAATGCGGCGGGTGCGGCGTCTTCGGCACGGTGCAGGAGCAGCAGCCGGGGCGGGCCGTGCTCTCGGCGGTCTTGCCCATCGACCAGGTGCCGCTCGCGCCCGGGCGGCGCGACAAGACCGGCATCGGCGAGCTGGATCGCGCGCTGGGCGGGGGCCTCGTGCCCGGAATGGTCGTGCTCCTCGCAGGAGATCCGGGCATCGGCAAGAGCACGCTGCTGCTCGCCGCGCTCGACCGGCTGGCGGGCGGCACGCGGCCGGTGCTCTACGTCAGCGGGGAGGAGTCGCAGCAGCAGATCCGGCTGCGCGGCGAGCGGCTGGGCACGCTCTCGCCGGGGCTGCTCCTCGCTGCCGAGACCGACGCCGAGGTCGCGCTCGAGCACGCCCGCAAGCTGCGGCCGCGGGTGCTGGCGGTGGACTCCATCCAGACCATGGCGCTGCGCGGGCTCGAGAGTGCGCCCGGTTCGGTGACGCAAGTGCGCGAGGTGGGGCACCGGCTCGCCGCCTGGGCCAAGGAGAGCGGGACGCCGGTCGTCATCGTCGGGCACGTCACCAAGGAGGGATCGATCGCGGGCCCGCGCGTGCTCGAGCACCTGGTGGACACGGTGCTCTTCTTCGAGGGAGACCGCAGCCACGCCTTCCGCATCCTGCGGGCGCACAAGAACCGCTTCGGCAGCACCAACGAGATCGGCGTCTTCGAGATGAAGTCCGAGGGGCTGGTCGAGGTCTCGAACCCCAGCGCGCTCTTTCTCGCCGAGCGCCCGCGCGACGCTTCGGGCAGCGCCGTGGTGGCGGTGATGAACGGCTCGCGGCCGCTGCTGGTCGAGGTGCAGGCGCTGGTCGCCGACGCGGCCTCGGGCGGGTCTGCCCGGCGCACGGCGGTGGGCGTGGACTCCGCGCGGGTGGCGCTGCTCACGGCGGTGCTGGAGAGGAAGGAAGGCATCGTCCTCGCCGACAAGGACATCTACGTCAGCGTCGCCGGGGGCGCGTCGCTGCCCGAGCCGGCGGGGGACCTGGCGGTCGCGGCGGCGCTGATGTCCTCCTTGCGCGACCGGCCCATCGCGCAGACCACGCTGGTGCTGGGCGAGGTGGGGCTGGCCGGGGAGGTGCGGGCGGTCGGGCAGATCGAGCAGCGGCTCGCCGAGGCGGCGCAGCTTGGCTTCACCCGCTGCGTCCTGCCCGAAGGCAACCGCGCCCGTCTGCGGGGGGCGCCGCTCGAATTGTGCGGCGTGTCCACCCTGGGGCAGGCCATGGAGGCGCTGTTCGCATAGGATGCGGCCGTGGAGCCCGACGATCCCCAGACTCCCGACGACCGGCGGCGCAGTCCCCGCGCGCCGGTGGGCGACCTCCAGGTGGGGCTGCGCTTCAACTCCGTGCAGCAGTTCCTCTCCGCCTACGCCGGCGATATCAGCGAAGGCGGCATGTTCGTGCGGATGGACAACCCGCACCAGCACCAGGTCGGGCAGACGGTGACGCTGCGCTTCGAGGCCGGCAAGGAGCGCATCGTGCAGGGCACGGCGCGCATCGCCCGCGTGGACAAGGACGGCATCGGTCTGCAGTTCCTCGACCTGGACGCCACCTCGCGGAAGTTGATCGAGATGATCGTCCGCATCCAGCTCGCCGCCGGGTGAGATCAGCGAAAAGGCAAAATCTCACCGCGAAGGCGCGAAGACGCGAAGGGGGGGTGGGCCGGTGGTTGAATCGCCCGCCGGAGGTTTCGCGTCGTGACAGCTGCGCGAGACCGGCACCGATCCGGCTACCAGCGGGCGCTTGCCCTCGGGCCCAACCCTTCGCGGCTTCGCGCCTTCGCGGTGCGCTTTGCTTTGCAGTTCACGCTCGCTGGACCGCGCTCTTCCACCGCGCCAGGTGGGCCCGGCGCACGTCGGACTTCATCTTCGGGCGGAATTGCTTGCCGGCGCGCCAGGCGCTCTTGAGTTCCTTCACTCCGGCCCACATGCCGGTGCCCAGGCCGGCGAGAAAGGCCGCGCCCAGCGCCGTCGTCTCGATCATCCGCGGCCGCTCGATGGGCGTCTGCAGCAGGTCCGCCTGGAACTGCATCAACAGATCGTTCTGCGAGGCGCCGCCGTCCACCCGGAACATCGGCATCGGCTTGCCGATGTCCTGCGCCATCGCCTGCGCGAGGTCGTAGATCTCGAAGGCCACGCCCTCGAGCGCCGCCCGCGCGATGTGCGCCTTGGTCACGCCGCGGTCGATGCCGCAGATGAGCCCGCGCGCCTCCTGCCGCCAGTGCGGCGCGCCCAGGCCGGCGAGCGCCGGCACGAAGGTCACGCCGCCGGAGTCGCGCACCGATGCCGCCAGCGCCTCGACCTCGCCCGACTTCTTGAAGAGCCCGAGCCCGTCGCGCAGCCACTGCACCACCGCGCCGGCGATGAAGGCGCTGCCCTCCAGCGCATAGGCGACGTCGCCGCCGATCTGCCACGCCACCGTCGAGAGCAGCCCGTGCTGCGAGGTCACCTTGCGCGGCCCCGCGTTCATGAGGAGGAAGGCGCCGGTGCCGTAGGTGCACTTGGCCTCGCCCTCGGCGAAGCAGGCCTGCCCCACCATCGCGCTCTGCTGATCCCCGGCGATGCCGGCGATGGGAATTCCGTCGGGCAGCCCGCGCACTCCCTTGGTGTGCCCGAAGACGCCGGCCGAGGGGCGGATCTCCGGCAGTACGCTGCGGGGCACGCCGAACAGCGCGCAGCATTCGTCGTCCCAGGTGCGCTTCGACAGGTCCATCAGCAGCGTCCGCGAGGCGTTGGTGACGTCGGTCGCGTGCACCGCGCCGGCGGTCAACTTCCAGAGCAGCGCGGTGTCGACGGTGCCGAAGCAGAGGTCGCCCTTCTCGGCCCGCGCCCGCGCGCCTTTCACGTTGTCGAGCAGCCAGCGCAGCTTGGTGGCGCTGAAGTACGCGTCGAGCACCAGCCCCGTCTTCTCGCGCACCCACGGCTCCTTGCCGTGCGCCTTGAGCTCGTTGCACAGCCCGGCGGTGCGCCGGTCCTGCCAGACGATGGCGTTGTGGATGGGCCGCCCCGAGCGGCGATCCCAGAGCAGCGTGGTCTCGCGCTGGTTGGTGATGCCGATGGCCTGCAGATCGCCCGTCTTCGCCTCCGCCTGCCGCAGCGCGAGCCCGATGACCTTGAGCGTCGCCGCCCAGATGTCCTCGAGGTCGTGCTCGACCCAGCCTGGCTTGGGGAAGATCTGGCGGAACTCGAGGTTGGCCTTGCCCTTCACCGAGAGGCGGCTGTCGAGGACCAGCGCGGTGACGCCGGTGGTGCCTGCATCGATCGCGAGGACGTACTTGGCCATCACGCTGCTCCTTGGAAGAACTGGACCACGGCGCTGCAGACCGCGTCCGCTTCGACGTCGAGCGGCAGCAGGTGGCCGCTGCGCGGAAAGATCCGCAGCTCCACTTTGGGCGACGCCAGCTGCTTCGCCAGCCGCCGCGCACCCGCGGGCGCGACGGTGCCATCCCTCGCGCCCTGGAGGATGAGCGTGGGCGCCCGCACCCGCGGGGCGAGCCTGAGCCCGTCGCCCGAGAGCGCGTGCAGCTCCGGCGCCCAGCGCATCGGGATGGCGCGGTAGGAGCCGTCGTCGAGCGGCGCCGGGCCCTCGAGGTCGCGGCGGCCCTTGTCGAGAATGAAGGGCAGCGCCGGGAGGCGGCCGAGCACGTCGGCAAAGAGCCAGGTGGATCCGGCGAAGGCGATGGCGGGCGCGAGCAGCGCCAGCGCGGAGAAGTCTGGAAGTCCCTCGTGCGCCCAGCTCCTCGCCGCCAGATGGATCGCGAGCAGCGCGCCCGCCGAGAGCCCGCACAGGTAGATCCGCCGCGCGTCCCGCAGCGAGAGCAGCGCGGACTCGGCGGCCTTGAGCAGGTCGCCACGGGTCACCGTGTAGAGATCCTCCGGCGAAGTGCCGTGGCCCGGCAGGAGCGGGCCCACCGCCCGCAGGCCCGCCTGCGCCAGCGCCTCGCCCACCGGGCGCAGCACGGCCGGCGAACCGGTGAGGCCGTGCA
>JANXXR010000222.1 GCA_025350525.1 Deltaproteobacteria bacterium | reverse complement strand
CAAGGGCGAGCCGGTGCAGGTCTACCGCTGAGGACCTTCGGCCTGCGCGCCCGCGTCGCGGCGGCGCAGGGGCAGCGAGAAGGTGAAGGTGCTGCCCTTGCCGACCTCGCTCTCGACGAAGAGGGTGCCGCCGTGCAGCTCCACCAGCTTCTTGGTCAGCGAGAGGCCGAGGCCGGTGCCCTGGTAGAGACGCGAGGCCGAGGGGTCGAGCTGCTCGAAGCGCCCGAAGATGCGCTCCTGGTCCCCGGGAGCGATGCCGACGCCGGTGTCCACCACCGAGATCTCCAGATGCGCGCCGCCCGCAGCCCTGGCGCGCAGCCTGATCTTGCCGCCCGACGGCGTGAACTTGACCGCGTTGCTGAGGAGGTTCTGCAGGATCTGCCTGAGCCGGACCTCGTCCGCCTCCAGCGGCGGGAGCGGCGACTCCGTCTCCACCGCCAGCGACACTCCCCGCTCGGCGGCGATGCGGTGCGCCTGCTTTCTGGCGTCGTCGAGCGCGAGCGCCACGTTGATGGGCACCGGCTTGAACTCCAGCCGCCCGGCCTCGAGGTTGGCGAGGTCGAGGAGATCGTTGATGAGCGCGAGCAGCGTGCGCCCGCTGGTGACGATGTGCCCGGCGTACTCGCGCAGCTCTGGCGAGATGCCCTCGGTGGCCTCGGCCAGGATCTCGGCAAAGCCGAGGATGGAGTTGAGCGGCGTGCGCAGCTCGTGGCGCATGTTGGCGAGGAACTCGGACTTGGCGCGGCTGGCCGACTGCGCTTCGTCCTTGGCCCGCGCCAGCTCGGCGTTGGTGCCGGCGGTGCGCAGGCTCAAGGGGAAGAGCAGGCCGCTGGCGGGGAGATCCCTGGAGTGCTCGCCGAGATACTGCTTGTACAGGTCGAGCGCGGACTTGCCGTCGAGCTCGTAGAGGACGTTGCCCTTCGAGCGGGTGATGAGGCGGTCGGGCCCGAAGACGTCCCAGCCTCCCAGGGAAGCGCAGCTCACCTGGAGCCGGTCGCCGTAAAAGCCGAGCGCTGCCACCACGCCGCTCGCGGGCTCTCCGTCGGCGAGGACGAAGGTGCTCTTGAACCGCGCACCGTCGCCGGCGAGGCCCCCGCTGATGGCCACCGAGCCGGGGAGGTGCTCGGTGAGGCCGCGCACCAGGTCGGTGCCGTTGATGCGCAGTCCGTCGGAGAGGACGAAGAGATGGGTCAGCCCCGCGGTGCCGAGAGCCTTGGCCAGGTGGGCGCCGGCAGCGAAGCTCTCGCTGCTGCTGGCGACGCCGGCGAAGGCGGTCCTGAACGTGGTGCTCTCGAAGCGCAGCGCGGTGGCGACGAGCGTGTCGTCGGTGACCTGGACGCCGCAGATCTCGCCGGCGGTGGAGCAGCCGAACAGGGTCGCTCCCGGATAAGAGCCGCGCAGCTCGCCCAGAAGGTCGGAGCTGCAGAGCGCCCCCGGACTGCCGAAGACCAGCACCAGCTTTGCGCCGCCCAGCGCGGAGGGGAGGCTCCACCCCTTGGCCTCGGTCCACCTGCGCTGCTCGAGCTGCATGAGATCACCCTCGCAGGTGCGGAGTCTAAGCCAGGATGGAGGAAACGCTCGCAAAGGAAAAGGGCGGGCTTCCGCGGCGGTCTCGCTGCGGCCGGGCTACCCGGCCCGCACCAGCTCGGCGTAGAAGCGGATGGCGCTGCGGGCGGCCTTGGCGAAGTCGCCCAGGTGGAGGCTCTCGTTCTCGGAGTGCGCGTTGGAGTACGGATCCTCCACGCCGATGAGAAGCGCCGGGGCGCCGCCCAGCTCGCGGGAGAACGGCTCGACGAACGGGATCGACCCGCCGCAGCCGATGCTGACCGGCTCTTTGCCGTAGCCGTCCTTGAGCGCCTTGCGGGCGGCGCGGAAAGCGGGCGCGTCGCCCTTGGTGTACCACCAGCCGCCGTCGCCTTCGGGCGTGACCTCGACCTGCACGCCAAAGGGCGGGTCCTTCTTCAGGGCGGCCGTCAGCTTCTGGGCGACCTCCTTCACGTCCATGTCCGGCACGGTGCGGATGCCGACCCGCGCCCAGGCGCTCTCGCAGATGATGTTGCGCGCGTCCTTGCGCGAGCTGGCCTGGATGGCGTTGACGGCGATGGACGGCTGGCGCCAGTTCATCTCCCATGGCGCCCGTCCGCCGAGGAGCTTCAAGCCGGGGAGCATGCCGGCCTGCTTGCGAAAGAGCTCGTCGCTGGTGGGCAGCGCGGCGATGCTTTGCTTCTCGTCCTCGGTGAGCGGCCGCACCTTGTCGTAGATTCCGGGCAGGTCGATGCTGCCGTCGTCGCGGCACAGCCGCGCCAGGATCTTGGCCAGCGCCATGGTCGGGTCGGGCACCGGGCCGCCCCACATGCCGCTGTGCACCGGCTGCCTGAGCGCCTTCACCTCCACCTGCACCGTGACGATGCCGCGCAGCGCGGTGGTGATCGACGGCAGTCCGGTCTCGAAGTTGGAGGTGTCGGTCAGGACGATGGCATCGGCCTGCAGCATCTCGCGGTGCTTCTTGAGGAAGGCCGGCAGCGAGCCCGAGCCCGCCTCCTCCTCGCCCTCGATGATCATCTTGACGTTGACCGGCAGCGCGCCGTGGGCCTTGAGCCAGCTGTCGATGGCGGCGATGTGGACGAGGATGCCGGCCTTGTCGTCGGCGGCACCGCGCCCGAAGAGGCGGCCGTCGATCTCCACCGGCTCGAAGGGATTGGGGATGCGCCACTTCTCGGTCTCGCCGGCGGGCTGCACGTCGTGGTGCGCGTAGAGCAGCAGGGTGGGGCGGCCCGGCGCGTTCTTCCACTCGCCGTACGCGTAGGGGTGCGCGCCCGGCATCTCGAGGAGCTGAACGTTCTGCAAGCCCTTCGCGCGCATCAGCGCGCAGGTGGCCTCACCGCTCTTGCGGACCTGCGCCTTGTCGAAGCCTTCGAACGAGACGCTGGGGATGCGCACCAGCTTCTTCAGCTCCTCGAGGTAGTCAGCCTCGTGCGCCGCGTGGTGGGCGAGGGCCTTGGCGATGGCGCTGTCGTCGACGGGAGCTGGGTTCATGGTGCGGACCCTAGATCAGGGCGGCCCCGGGCGCTACCCTACCGGCGTGTCGAAAGCCTTCACCAAGGATGACGACCCGGTCGAGCAGGTGGTGGTCGAGCGCCTGCCGCCGCCGCGCGAGCCGGCGACCGCCGACGCCGCCGTCGCTGCTTCCGGCGTGGTGCGTGCGGGCGCCTTCGTCACTCTGGACGACGGAGCGGAGTACCAGGTGGTCGAGCCGGAGGCGGCGGACGCGGCGCACCGGCGGATCAGCGTCGAGTCGCCGCTGGGCCGCGCGCTCCTGGGAAAGCGCGCGGGCGACGCCATCGTGGTCGAGCGGCCGCGCGGCCCGGCAGATCACCGCATCGTCTCCGTCCGGTATTAGTGCACCGAGGCGCGGATGGTCTCGTCGAGTTCCGTCTTGCCCTGCACCAGCCGGTCGCCCTTTGGCGAGATGCCGCCGCCCGCGAAGCCCGCGTACATCTCGGCGAAGATCCCGGCCAGCTCCTTGGAGAAGCCCGCCTGCGTGAGCGCCGGCACGTGCTCGGAAGCCGGGATGTCCACCACCTTGAGCGGTTTCCCCAGCGCGCTGCCCAGCTTCTCCGCCACCTGCCGGTATGAATAGGCGGGGCCCTGCAGGTCCACGATTTCGCTCTTGGCCGCCGGCGAGAGGAGGGACTGCGCCGCCAGCGCGCCGATGTCTTTGGTCGCGATCATGGCCACCGGGTAGTCGGCCGAGGGGGCGAAGTTGGGGAAGATGCCCGCCTGCCGGGCGGGCCCGAGGGCGTTGTGGAAATTCTCCTGGAACGATCCGGCGCGGATGGCGGTGAGCTGCACGCCGGTTTTGCGCAGCTTCTCTTCCAGGTAGTGCAGGCCCTTGATGGGCCCGGTGCCGGAGGCGAGGTCGGCGCCGATCGAGGAGAGCATCACCACGTGCGGCACGGCGCTGCGCTTGACCGCGGAGGCGATGGCGTCGGCGGTCTTCTTCTGCGTCGCGAAGAAGTCGGCGGCCTGGTAGTTGGGCGGCAACAGCGTGAAGAAGCCGCGCGCGCCTTCGAGGGTGCGGGCGAGGAACTCCTCGTCCTCGAGCGACCCGACGGCCACCTGCGCGCCGGCCTGCCTCCACTCCTTGCCCTTGGCGGCGTCGCGGACCAGGACCCGCACCGGCTGCTTCTGCAGTAGGAGCGTCTTCGCGACCACCGAGCCGACTTTTCCGCTGACTCCCGCCACCACGAACATCAAGCGCTCCTTGCGTTGCGACCTTGACCGGCCGATAGCGGGGCAGATGCCGGGTGCGCGCGAACGGTGCGCCGCCCTTTGTGCTAGGAGCTCGTTGGCGTATTCGCCAACGCGACGAAGGAGAAAGCCGGAGGCGGCTCCTGTCCAGCGGCCAGGGCTCGGAGACGCCCGGCCGTCGGGCTAGAGAGCGCGCCGACCTTCAGCAGAGAGCAGAGATGACCGAGAGCGAAATCCACAGCGCCGACGTTCCGCAGGAAGACAACCTGGGGGACGTGCGCCGCACCGTCGAGGCCATCGCGGCCGGGCTCGAGGACACCGAGAGCATCGCCGCGCGCACCGGCCGGTCCAAGCGGCACGTCGGCTACGCGATCAATGCGGCCATCGTGCTGGGCTGGATCGAGGAGGGCGAGGACAAGCTCGTCGTCCTGGCGGTGGCGCGGAAGCTCCTGGCTGCGAAGGCGGGCAGCGACGACGAGCGGGCGGTGTGGCGAAAGAGCATCGAAGAGAGCCCGATCCTGCGCGCCCTCGCGCCGCAGCTGCTCGCCGCCGCCGAGCCGACGCGGGAGCAGCTGAGCGGGCAGATCCAGTCGCTCTCAGGGCTGTCGCCGAGCACCTCCGTCCGCCGCGCGCAGACGCTGTTGTCGTGGAGACGGCAGGTGGTGGGCGAGAACGGCTGAGCCGGCGCGCCCCACGTCGACGACTGCTCAAACAAGCCTACCCGGCGGCGCGGAGTTCCGAGTCGAGGAAGTGATCGCGCAGGGCCTGGACCGTCTCGGCCTCGCGCTCCAGCGGGAAGCAATGCCCCGCGCCCGGCAACATCAGAAGCCGCGCGCCCGGAATGCTCCGCGCCAGCACCTGCGAATTCTGCGGCGGCACCAGCCGGTCGGCGTCGCCGGTGATCACCAGCGTGGGCGCGCGGATCTGCGACAGCCGCGGCAGCGTGTGATGCCGCGCGATGGCCAGCATCTGCGCCGTCGCGTAGCGGACCTTGGTGTGCTCGGCGCGGCGCAGCCACTCGAGCGCGGCGCCCGGATTGCGGGCGTGCCACTCGGAGGAGACGAGGAGGCGCCCCACGATCTTCGGCGAGACCCGGCCCAGGTTGAGCAACAATAGATCCAGCTTGGTCCGCCACGACGGCGCCTTCCCTCTCCGCCACGACGCAAAGGTGCAGCCCAGCGCCAGCGACCGCACCCGCAAGGGATGCCGCAGCGCCAATTCCTGCGCGATCATCCCGCCCATCGAGATGCCGAAGACGTGCGCCGACTGCACGCCGGCCGCCTCGAGGACCGCCGCCGCGTCGTCGGCGAGGTCGCGCATCCGGTAGGCGCGGCCCACCCGGGCGGACTTGCCGGTCCCGACGTTGTCGAAGACCAGCACTCGGAAATGCGCGGAGAGCAGCTCCGGCAGCCGGTCCCAGGCGCTGGACGAAAGCGCCAGCCCCATGATGAGCAAGAGCGGCGGCTTCGAAGCATCGCCATAGGCTTCGTAATGGATGAAGTGACGCTCGCGCTGAAGGACTGGCATCTCCGAACTCAGATGCCAGCCGGCCGCGCCGGTTCCCCGCCTGAAGCCTGACGCCTGACGCCCGAGGCCCTCACTTTGAGTTCCTCCAGCGCCCCCCGCATCGC
This sequence comes from Deltaproteobacteria bacterium, assembly GCA_025350525.1. Lineage (GTDB taxonomy): Bacteria > Myxococcota > Myxococcia > Myxococcales > 40CM-4-68-19 > 40CM-4-68-19. Next base: position 7,380 of record JANXXR010000222.1, on the reverse strand, counting down.
CGCCGCCAGCCCCTCGAGATCCCGCGCGGCATCCGCATCTCCAATCAGCCCGACTCCGATCCGCCCATCGTAGCTGAGCAGGGCGATGCCCACCGCCTGCTGCGCCGCCAGTGGAACTTGCGGATAGCAGCGCAGCATCCGCTTGCCCAACAGGTAGAGGGGAAACTGCGGCCCCGGCACGTTGGTCACCACCAGGTTGAACATCCGCGTCACCGCCTGCAGCCGCGACGCCTGCGCCAAGAGCGTCGGCGGCGCGAAGTCGCCCAGCCGCGAGAGCGCGTGCGCTCCCACCGCCTGCCCGCTCTCCTTCACCCCCTTCATCGCCTCGCGCACTTTCCGGAGTCGCTCGACCGGGTCGGCCTCCGTCACCGGCAGCGGGCAGAAGACCGCCGACACCTGGTTGCCGAAGGTCCCGCGCGCGGTCTCGGCCCGCATGCTCACCGGCACCAGCACGCGCAGATCGAGCGCCGGCGTCTCGCCCCGCGCCGAGAGCCACGAGCGCAGCGCGCCCGAGACGGTGGCGAGGATGACGTCGTTGACCGTCCCGCCCAGCGCCGCCCGGACTTCTTTCACTTCCAAAAGCGTCAGCTCGAGCATCTCGAAGCGCCGGTGCGGCCCGATGGGGACGTTGAGCGGCGAGGGCGGCGCCATGCCCATCGAGACCACGCCCAAGAGCGGCTTGAGGCCGGAGAAGAGCTGCCCCAGGACCTTGACCGCCTCGCTGTTGGGCTCGAGCGCATCGCGCGCCATCTTGAGCGGATTCGAGAGCTGGCCGCGCACCGAGTCGATCAAGAGCTCGGAGGCGGGCGGCGCCTTGCGCGGCGTCCAGGGCTTTGGCGCCTCGGGCGGCGTGGCGTTGGGCTCGGTGTCCATCAGCACGGTGGCGAGGTCCACGCCGGAGACGCCGTCGAGCATGGCGTGGTGCGTCTTGGAGACGATGGCGAAGCGGGAATCGCCCAGCCCCTCGACCAGCCACATCTCCCAGAGCGGCTTGTCGCGATCCAATGCTTGCGAAAGCAACCTTCCCGCCAGCTTCTTCAGCTCCTCGATGCCGCCCGGGGCCGGCAGCGCGGTGTGGCGCAGGTGGTACTCGAGGTCGAACTGCGTCTCGTCCACCCAGACCGGACGGCCGACGCGGCCCGGGACCGACATGACCCGCTGCCGGTAGCGCGGCACCGAGTCGAGCCGCGCGCCGATCAGCCTGAGCAGGTCGCGGTAGGGCGGCGGTGGCCCCTCGAAGATGGCCACCGCGCCGACGTGCATGTGCGCGGAGCGATCCTCCAGCTCGAGGAACAGCGAGTCCAGCGTGCCGAGCCGCTCGTACCAGGTGTCCATGGGAGGGCTAGCTTATCGCACGCCTGTTGCGCGGCGGCGGTTCCCGGTGCATTCAAGGGCGCCCGGAGGCCGAGCCATCATGACCCAGCCCATGACGCTGACGCAGAAGATCCTCGCGGCGCACGCCCGGAACCTCACGCGGCCGTACGTGCAGGCGGGCGACGTGCTGCAGATCGGCGTCGACTGGACCATCGCCAGCGAGCTGGCCTGGAACGGCATGGAGCGCACCTACGCGCTGCTCGGCCGGCCCAAGCTCTTCGACAAGGAGAAGTTCTTCCTCGCCGTCGATCACACCGTCGATCCGGTGACGCTCGCCACCGACCCGCGCGCGCAGAAGCTGGTGCAGCTCTCGCAGAACTTCGCCCGCGAGAGCGGCATCAAGCACTTCTACGATTCGAACCAGACCATCCTCCACACCCGCTTCTACCGGGACCTGGTGCGGCCCGGCCAGGTGGTGCTCGGCGCCGACAGCCACACCTCGTCGCACGGCGGCCTGGGCGCTCTCGCCATCGGGCTGGGCGGGGCGGACATCGTCGTGGCCATGGTGCTGGGCTCCTCCTGGATCCAGGTGCCCGAGGCCATCGCCGTCGAGTACACGGGCAAGCTGCCCTTCGGGCTGGGCGGCAAGGACGTGATCCTGAAAACCCTGGGCCTGCTCGGGCGCAACACGGTGGCGATGGAGCGCTCGGTCGAGTATCGCGGTGAGGGCGCGCGGCAACTCTCCACCGACTCGCGCTTCGCCATCGCCAACATGACCGCCGAGTTCGGCGGGCTCAACGGCATCTTCGAGGCGGACGCGGTCACCGCCGCCTGGCTCGCGGGCCGCAGCGACGCCGACGACGCGCAGGCGCTGCAGCCGATGCGCGCCTTCCGCGCCGATCCCGATGCGCCCTATGCGCAGAAGTTCGAGGTGAAGCTGGCCGACCTCGAGCCGCAGGTGGCGCTGCCCTTCGCTCCCGACAAGACGGTGGGCGTGACCCAGGCGGCGGGCACCGAGCTGCAGGGGCTCTTCATCGGCGCCTGCACCACTACCGAGGAAGAGCTGGTGCTGGCGGCGCTGGTGCTGGAGGCGGCGGGGACGCGGCGCGCGGCCAACGATCACCAGATCGCGGTCCCGGGCGACCTCACCATCCAGGAGAATCTGCGGGCCGCGGGGCTGATCGAGATCTACCAGCGCGCCGGCTTCCGCGTCGATCCGCCCGGCTGCTCGATGTGCCTCGGCGTCGCCTCGCGGAAGGCGGGCAAGGGCGAGAAGTGGCTCTCCTCGCAGAACCGCAACTTCGAGAACCGCATGGGCGACGGATCGCTCGCGCACCTCTCCTCCGCGGCCACGGTGGCGGCCAGCGCGGGCGCGATGAAGATCACCGACCCGCGCGCGCTGCTGGCCCGGGTCGATCAGGACAAGTTCCGCCGCATCCTCGGCGAGCGGAAGCTGCGGCGCACGCCCGAGGTGCAGACCGTCGAGCCGCAAGTGCAGGCGGGCGTCGCCGCCGCTCCGGGCACCGCGCGCGAGGGGCGCGCCCAGGACAAGCAGCGCGCAGCCGTCGTGCGCTCGCGCATCCAGCGCTTCGGCGACAACGTGGACACCGACGCCATCATCCCCGGGCAGTTCTGCCACCTCACCTCGCTGGAAGAGCTGGGCGCGAAGGCGTTCCATTTCGTCCGCGCCGACTTCGGCCAGAAAGTCCGCGACGGCGCCCGCGTGGTGGTCGCGGGCGACGGCTGGGGCTCGGGCAGCTCGCGGGAGCAGGCGGTGCTGGCCCTCAAGGGCGCCGGCGTGCAGGCGATCATCGCCAGGAGCTACGCCTTCATCCACAAGCGCAACCTGGTCAACGAGGCGCTGCCCTTCCTCGTCGTCCACGACGGCGAATTCTACGCGCTCGCCGTCGAGGGCGCGGAGATCGAAGTGGACCTCGCCCAGGGCCGCGTCCGCGTCGCCGGCAGCAGCTTCGCCGCCGAGGCGCCCTCGAAGATCATCCAGGCGCTCATCGGTGAAGGCGGCATCGTGCCGGCCATCCAGCACCACGGCACCGCCGTCTTCGAGAAACTCACCAGCTGAACCAGGGGGAAGAGATGATGATCGTCATGGTCATGGCAGCGCTCCTCGCGAGCGCAGGTGCGGACGTGTTGGCAGCGGATGCGCAGTGGCGGCAGGGGATCGGCGCCAGCGACAAGGCCGCGCTGGAGAAGGTGGTCGGCGCGCGCTACACGCTCACCACGGCGGCGGGCGTCACCGACCGCAAGCTGTGGATGGAGAAGTCGGTGGTCTGGAAGACCTCGCTCCTCGAATGGCGCGCGGCGCCGCGGGTGGACCTCTACGGCGACGCCGCCGTGGTGTCAGGCACCCTGCACTGGAAGGTGAAGAAGGACGCGCCCGATCCGCGCACCGGATCGGCGGACCTGGATCAGGACTTCCTCGTCACCGACGTCTGGATCCGGGAGGGCGGCGCCTGGAAGGTGGTGGCGCGGCATTCCACCCTGCCCCTGACGCGGCCCTGACTCACTTCGCTTCGGCTTCCACGCCTGTCGCCAGGAGGAAGCGCGAGACCATGTTGTAGCCGGCGATGGTGCCGACGAGCTCGACCACCTGATCATCCGGCAAGAGCTTGCGGATGGCGTCCACTGTCGCCTGCTTCGGCTGCACGTCGCGGGTCATCTCGATGGTCAGCTGCAGCGCGGCCCGCTCGGTCTTGTCGAAGGGCGTAGGGTCGAGCTTGCGCAGCGCCTTGAGCTGCGCGGGTGTGCCGCCCGCCTTGACGAACTCGGGCTCGTGCTGCAGCCACTCGTACTCGGCCTTGGTGAGCACGGCGATGGCGAGGATGGGCAGCTCGCGCAGCTTCCCCGGCAGCGCCAGCTGCGAGCGGATGGTGGCGAACATGGTGTTCCAGCCCTTGGTGAAGTTGGGGCTGTGCAAGAGCACGCGGTCGAGGTTGAGCAGCTTCCCGCCCGGCCGGCGCGACTTGATCGATTCGACCAGCTCGGGCGGGCCGACCTTGTCGTCGGCGAGGTAGGGGATTCCGGTCTTGGAGACGAGCGCGGCGGCGAGGAGGATGGCGGTCATGCCCGCTATCTAGGCAGGCGGGCGCGGCGCCGTCGAGACCCTATCGATGCTTCTTCCTGCCGGCGCCGGACTGCAATCCGGCCAGCTCGCCCTCCAGCTTCTCGATCTCGGCCTGCAGCTCCTCCTCGGTCTTGCCCGAGTCGGTATCGTCCTCGGCGTCAGCATCGTCCTCGGTCTCGTCGGCGCTGTCGGTGTCGTCGGTATCGGTATCGTCGGTACTCTCGGTATCGTCGCTGTCGGTATCGTCGGTGCTATCGGTATCGGTGTCGTCGGCGCTGTCCGTGTCATCGCCGTCGTCGCGCGCCACCGAGACGGTGTGGTCCGCGTTGTCCTCGAAGAACGAGCTCTTCTCGCCGTGCGGCAGCTCGCCGCCCGAGACGCCCTGCGAGAAATCCAGGTTGTGCGCGCGCCGGATGGTCCAGGCGTCGTGGCAATAGTCCGGATTGGTCAGGTAATCATAAGGGATATAGCAATATCCGCCGTGCCCCCAGTCGGGCCCCCAGGAGTTGCGCACCAGGAACATCTGGTCCTGGTCGGAGTAGCCGACGCAGAGCATGGCGTGCCCGCCGCAGTGCTGGTGGGTGTCGGGATCCGGCGTGCGGACCTTGCCGTGCGCGCCGTCTTTCTGGAAAGCGTCATAGATCTGCAATCCAAAGACGAAAGGATATCCCTCGGCGAGGCAATGCCGCATGTCGTGCAGGTCGATCTTGACCCGGTGCGCCTCGTCGATGGTGTGGGCCGAGGCCTCGTCGTAGGCGTCGTCGTGGGGCTTCTTGAAGACCAGGTGCTTGTCGTATTTCCAGGTGTGCTCGGTGCAGGCGCCGTCCTCTTTCAGGGCCTTGATGCCGTCGCTCAGGGCCGCGCCGTGGTCCTCGCTGGTCTTGCCCTCGAAGTCGCGCTCGTTCCAGTAGATGAAGAGGCGGGAGACGCGGCCGTCGTGTCCGTTGGTCCGTTTTTCGAGGTACTCGAGCGCGCCGGCCAGCGCGTTGGCGGTGCAGCTGCCGACGTCGCCCTGGTCCTCGATGGGAGTCAGGTGCGGGCGGAGGTCCACGAAGCCCGGCAGGTCGTCGGGCTCCCACTGTGAGGCCTCGTACTGTGTATGCTCAGGGTCGTGGCGATCGCGCTGGCAAGCGCCGACTTTGAGGAGGCGGCCATCGCCTTTGGGGTGGTCGAAGTTTACTATCCTGAGCATGCCTGATTTCAGCGCCGCGCCGAGGGTGCCGTCAAGGGGTTGCACGTTTCCGCACCAGGGAGGCAAGGCCATGCGACTCTCCAATGGGATCCTCCGAGCCGCGCTGGCAGCGGTGGCTGCGGTACTCCTCGCCGGATGTGACGGGACGTCGCTGCCGTGCGGCGGCCCTTCCGACTGTGGCGGCAACGCCTGCTGCTACGACCTTCCGCTCACCGGGCAGGCCAGCCCAGCCGTGTACTGCACCGGCGCGCCCTCCGCCTGCGAGCCCAAGCAGCGGACCGATCTCTCGCGGACGCGGATCTGCCGCACCAATGCCGACTGCAGCGCCGGAGGGATCTTCACCTACGAGAGCACCTGCTGCCCGTCGGCGGTGCTGAGCCACTCCGCCGGCACCTGCAAAGGCAGCTGCCTGCCCCCGCTAGCTGCCTGGCTTCCTAGACGAGGAGGTCCCCCAGGAGCGGCAATGTGCCGATGCGCGCCTCGCGGGTCGCCGCCGAGAGCCGCTCGAAGAGCCGCGGCAGCTGCATCGCCGGGAGCATGCGCGCGCCCGACTCCACCGGGCGGAGGAAGTCGTCCCAGTGCGAGAGCAGCACCGTCCGGGGGGTGAGGGCCTGGGCTGCCCGCTCGGGAAACCCCGCCGAGCTCTGCCAGCCGGCGACGCAGAGCAGGAGCAGGTCGGTCTCGCGGCGCGGCAGCCCGGAGTCGAGGAGCTCGGCGCTGCCGAGATGGAAGATGCGCTTGCCGGCCACCTCGATCTCGACGCCGAAGACGGCGCCGCAGCGGTACTGGTGCGCGCGCATCGGCACCTGATCGCAGTCGGCGATTTCACCTGCGAAGGGCACGCGCCCGAAGAGGAAGCGGGAGTGCGCGCTCGGGAAGAAGCGCAGCCGGAAGGGCCCCACCTCGGCCTCGCGGGGCTCGCGCAGCTGCACCTGTGGCACTCCCTGTGCGCGGCAGAGGGCGTGGGCGCTCGGCGAGCCGAAGACCAGCGCTCCCGTCCGCCGCGCCAGCGCCGGCGTGTCGAGGGCGTGGTCGAAGTGGGTGTGCCCGAGGATGATGGCGTCGGCGCGGGGAAGGTGGCGAGCGAGGAGCGACTCGTCGGGGATGAGCGGCGCAGAGAGGCAGCGCCAGAGGGGCGCGGGGGTCAGGTACGGATCGATGAGGAGGGTGTGGGCGCCGTGCTCGAGGGCGAACCCCGCCGTGCCCAGCCAGCGGACGCGGGTCTCGCCTGCGCCCGGGTCGAGCGCGAAATCGCGGGGCTTCAATCCGCGCGGCGGATCGAGTCGCTTTCCTGAAGCTCGATCACGTGCTCGTCGTCGGCGAGCAGCAGGGGCGGCTCGGGCGCGCGGCGCGGCTCCTCGACGGTGCGGTCGGCGGCGAGCCAGGGGGTGGTCTCGAAGTAGAAGCCCGAACCGGCCTGCTGGATCTCTGTCGTCAGATTCGCCATGGGGGAGGCATTGAGCGCCGAAGGGGGGCTGAGGTCAAGGGGCGGGGTGAGGCCTCAGGCTTCAGGCCTCAGGCTTCAGGTCACCGGCTTCAGGCATGGGCCTCGGTCCAAAAAAAAATTTTTTTTTCGGGGGGTGGGGCTACGCTGCGCCCCGCCATGAGCCACCGCATCGCAGTCATCCCCGGCGACGGCATCGGCCCGGAGGTCGCGCGGGAAGGGGTCCGCCTCCTCGAGCGCCTGGGCCTGCCCCTTCAGTTCGAGTGGTTCGACTTCGGCGCCGACCGCTACCTGCGCGACGGCACCATCCTGCCGCCGGGCTTCATGGACACCCTGCGGCGCGACTTC
>JANXXR010000210.1 GCA_025350525.1 Deltaproteobacteria bacterium | reverse complement strand
TCGGTGCCGAGCCCGATGACGACGCCCAGCCTGGCCGCCGTTTGCACCGTCTGGGCCAAAGCCGCCGCCGCGGCCAGGGCCTTCTCGGCGATCACGGGCGGCAGCATCCCCGCCCGCGCCCGGCGCTCGACGTCCTCGACCGCCATCAGCGTCGGGATGAGCACCACGCCGCGTCGCTTCATCTCCGCCAGCGTGTCAGCCTTGAGGAACGAGCCGTGCTCGATGGAGTCCACCCCGGCGGCGATGGCGATCTTCGCCGCCGCGTCGCCGTGGCAGTGCGCGGCCGCCTTCTTCTTCCAGAGGTGCGCCTCGTCGACGATGGCCGCCGCCTCGTCCTGCGTCAGCTGCGGCACGTCCACCGGGTCGGTGAGCGAGAGCACGCCGCCCGAGACCATGAACTTGATCACGTCGGCGCCGTACTTGAGCTGCCAGCGGACCGCGTCGCGGCACTGGTCGGCGCCGGCGCAGATGCCCTCGGGAACGCCGCGGGTGGCGAGGTGCGTGGGCGGAGCGGGCGCTCCGTCGGCGTGGCCGCCGCGCGAGCCGATGGGGTTCTCCGAGACCAGCAGGCGCGGCCCGTTGGCGAAGCCCAACTCGATGGCCCGGCGCAGGCCGTAGTCGGTCAGGTCCGAGGCGCCCAGGTTGCGGACGGTAGTCATCCCGCCCAGGAGAGTCCGCCTGGCGTAGAGCCGCGCGTCGAGGGTCTGCTCGGCGGGGAACTTCATTACGTTCTCGACGAAGGCCTTGGCAAAGTCGTCCTGCGACTCGCCGGTGATGTGCACGTGCGCGTCGATGAGACCGGGCAAGAGCGTGGCGTCGCCCAGGTCGATGACCGTCGCGCCGGCCGGGACGGCGCCGCCCACCGCGATGATCTTCTCGCCCTCGATGACCACCAGGCCCGGCGTCACCAGCTCGCCCTTCTCGGCGTCGAAGAGGCGCGCAGCCTTGAGGGCCAGCAGCTTGGGCGGCGCGGGCAGCTCGCCGTTCTTGATCACCTTGCCGCCCTTCATCACGAAGCGGACGTGCTCGGTGACGGTGATGTCCTGCACCGGATCGCCCGGCACCGCGATGATGTCGGCGAGCTTGCCCTTCTCGAGGAGGCCGGCGTCGAGGCCCAAGAGCTCCGCGGCGGTGAAGGTAGCGCTCTGCAGCGCCGCCGCCGACGACATGCCGTCCGCCACCATGTACCCGAGCTGCGCCGCGCCCTGGCCGTGCGGCCCCACTCCCGCGTCGGTGCCGAAGGCGATGCGCACGCCGATCCGGATCGCGTTGCGCAGCATGTCCGGATGCGCCGCCCAGGCCCGCTTCAACTTCTCCTGGATGGCCGGCGGATACTTCTTCACCTCTGCTTCGGTGGGCGGCCGATTGGGATCGATGGGCCCGGGCATCAAATAGGTCCCGCGCTTCTTCATTTCCAGCAGGGTGTCGGTCTTGAGGAAGGTCCCGTGCTCGATGGAGTCCACGCCGGCCTTGATGGCGAGCTTGGCCGCCGCGTCGCCGTGGCAGTGCGCCGCCGCCTTGCGTCCCCAGGCGTGGGCCTCCTGCACGATGGCGTCCATCTCCGCCTGCGTCAGCTGCGCGTTGTCCACCGGATCGCTCAAGGAGAGCACGCCGCCCGAGGCCATGAACTTGATGACGGTGGCGCCGTACTTGATCTGCCAGCGCACCGCCTCGCGGCACTGATCGGCGCCGTTGCAGATGCCGCGCTCGAGGCCCTGGGTGGGCACGCGGTCGGGCGGAAACGGATCGGAGTCCGCGTGACCGCCGCGCGAGCCGACTGCGTTGAGGGCAAAGATCATCCGCGGCCCGGGCACGGCGCCGCTCTCGATGGCGTTGTGCAGGCCGAGGTCGACGAACTCGGCGGAGCCCAGGTCGCGGATGGCGGTGAAGCCCGAGTCGAGCGTGCGCCGGGCGTACTCGGCGGCGTACTGCGCCTGCTCGGCGGGCCAGCGCAAGAGGATGTCCATCTCGTCGCGGTACCAGCTCTTGCCGGACTCGAAGGTGATGTGCGTGTGCGCGTCGATGAGGCCGGGCAAGAGCGTGGCGTCGCCGAGGTCGATGACTTGCGCGCCCGCGGGCGCCTCGCCGCCCACCTGCGCGATGCGCTCGTTCTCCACCACCAAAAGGCCGGGCCGCACGACGGCGCCCTTGCGCGCATCGAAGAGGCGGGCGGCCTTGAGGACCACGGGCTGCGAGAGCAGGACCAACGCGAGCAGGAACATGAAACCTCCGGGCGGCGTGCCTACCACAGAGCGCGCCGGCTTTTGAAGTTGGCCGCGCTCCGTGGATCAATGGCGGCCATGATGATGCCGTCGATGGTCCTCCTCGTCTCGCTGGCAGCGCAGCCGCCTGCTACCGCCCTGCTGCAGAAGCGCGTCGAGGCGATGGCCGCCGCCCACCGCGGCAAGGTGGCGCTGGTGGCGACGAATCTGAAGACGGGCGACGAGGTGCGGCTCGATCCGGACCACGTCGTCCAGACCGCCTCGGTCATCAAGCTGCTCATCTTCGTCGAGGCCTTTCACCAGGTCCACGACGGCAAGCGAAGCCTCGCGGACAAGGTGGTCTTCAAGGCCGCAGACCGCGTGATCGGCTCGGGCGTCCTCCAATACCTGCATGCGCCGCTCGAGCTCACGCTGGAGGATGCGCTGGTCCTGATGATGATCGAGAGCGACAACACCGCCACCAACCTGGTCATCGATCAGGTCGGACTCGCCAACGTCAACGCCCGCGGCAAGACGCTGGGGCTCTCCAGCACCTGGCTCTACAAGAAGGTCTACCAGCCGTCGGAAGGACCGATGCCCGCCGACCAGAAGATCTACGGGCTGGGCAAGACCACCGCGCGGGAGATGGCGGCTCTCATGGCCAGCCTCGACCGGTGCGAGGTGGGCGACCCGAAGCTGTGCCGGCGGATGATCGAGATCATGAAGGGTCAGCAGTACCGCAACCTGATTCCCCACTACCTCGAGGCGGAGATCGACTCGTCGAAGACCATCACCGCCATCGCCGACAAATTGGGCGCGCTGGACGCCGTGCGCATCGACGTGGGCATCGTCTATACCAAGAGCGGGCCGATCGTGATCTCGGCCTTCACCTACGAGAACAAGGACCAGCGCTGGACCTTCGAGAACGAGGGCGAGCTGCTCATCGCGCACCTGGCCAAGGAGATCGTGGACGCCTGGTCTCCCGCGGGACTCGCCAGCGAAAAGAAGTAGACTCCCCTTCCATGGCCACCGAACTCGACCTGAACGAACTGGCGAAAGTGTCGCGGCTGTTCGAGGCCCTCGACGCGACCGGCCGCCACGCGCTGCTCGCGCTCTCGCACCGCCGCCCCGTCGTGGCCGGCGAGGTCATCTGCCGCGAGGGCGATCCGGGCGGCGAGTTCTTCGTCATCACCAAGGGCGAGGTGCGCATCACCGCCGCCGCGCTCGAGGGCGAAAAGGAGATCGCGCGCCTCGGCCACGGCCAGTTCTTCGGCGAGATGGCGGTGCTCAACGGCGACCGCCGCACCGCCACCTGCACCGCCGCCACCGAGGTGGAGCTGGTGGCCTTTCCCTCCGCGGCGGTGGAGGAGATCTTCACCGCCTATCCCGCCGCCCGCGAGGCCCTGCACAAGGTCGGCGTGCTCCGCAGCGAAGACACCCTGCAGAAGATGCTGGACTGATGGCCATCCAGGCCTTGCAGGACCTCAGCCGGCTGCGGGAGATCAGCGCGGTGGTCGTGCGCCACGGCTTCGGCCAGCTGTGGGATCGCGCCAAGATCTGGGACGTCCTCGGCCGCCGCGACGACGGACAGCGCCCCTCGCCGGAGGAGCTGCGCGCCACCACCGCGCGGCGCTTCAAGGACACGCTGGCCGAGCTGGGGCCCACCTTCATCAAGCTCGGGCAGATCCTCTCCTCGCGGCCCGACATCCTGCCCAAGGACTTCATCGACGAGCTGACGCTCTTGCAAGACAGCGCCGCGCCCATGCCGGTGGAGATGGTCTTCCAGCTCATCGAGCAGGGGCTGGGCAAGCCGGCGCACCAGCTCTTTGCCAGCATCGAGGCGGCGCCGCTCGCCTCGGCCTCGATCGCGCAGGTGCATCGCGCGCGGCTGGTGTCGGGCGAAGAGGTGGTGGTCAAGGTCCAGCGGCCCTTCATCGAGGAGCAGATCAAGAGCGACACCGACCTGCTCTCGTACCTGGCGCGCTTCCTCGAGGGCGTCATTGAGGAGACGGGCATCTACACGCCCACCGGCATCGTCGCCGAGTTCCGCTCGGCCATGCTGCTGGAGCTCGACTTCGAGAACGAGGCGCGCAACATCGACGACTTCGCCAAGAACCACCAGGGCCGCCCCAACGTGGTGGTCCCGAAGCTGTACCGCGGCCTCTCCTGCCGCACGGTGATCACGCTCGAGGAGCTGAAGGGCAGGAAGCTGAAAGACGTCCTCGACGACGCGCGGCTTCCCGGCCGCAAGGAGCTGGCGCGGCAGATCGTGGACGCCAGCTTCAACCAGCTCTTCAAGGACGGCCTCTTCCACGGCGACCCGCACCCGGGCAACCTCATCGTCCTCGAGGGCAACCGGCTGGGCCTCATCGACTTCGGCCTGGTGGGGCGGCTCACCAAGGGGATGCAGGAGTCGATCATCCTCCTAGTGCTGGCCATCTCGCTCAAGGATCCCGACACGGTGGCGCGGCTGCTCTACAAGGTCGGCGTCCCCGACGAGCGCATCAACCTCCACCAGTTCCGCCACGACATCCACGACATCCTCGAGCGCTGGCTGGGCCTCAAGCTCAGCGAGGTGGACTCGGGCGTGCTCATGAGCGAGCTCGTCGATCTGGCGATGAAATACAAGATCAAGATTCCCAGGGAGTACGCGGTGCTCTCCAAGGCGGCGGCCACCACCGAGGGGATCATCCGCCAGCTCGACCCGGAGCTGGACGTCACCGCGGTGGCGCTGCCCTACGCCAAGCAGCTTTTATACGAACGCTACAATCCTTCGTCGATGAGCGGCGGCATGCTGCGGGTGCTGCTGCAGCTGCAGGGCTTCCTCCAGGACACGCCGCAGCAGCTCTCGCAGATCCTGATGGATCTGGAGGGCGGCAAGTTCCACGTCACCGTCCGCAACGAAGACCTCACCCGGCTGAACGCCAACGTCAAGGCGCTGGGCGTGCTGCTCTTCGCCGGGATGATCGCGGCCAGCCTGATCGTCGGCGCCTTCTCGCTGGTGGGGCGCGCCTCGGAGGGGACCTCGACGACGGTGTGGCCCATCCCCGCGCTGGTCGGGCTCGCGCTCGCGGCCATGCTCTTCGGCGGCGCCACCACCTGGACCTTGATCAGCGGGAGGCTGAAGAAGATCAGCGTGCGCCGCTTCCTCAAGTGACTAAGCTTCGCGCATGTCTTGGGAACCCGCTGCACCGAAGCCAGGCGATCAGGCGTTCGACCTCTTGCTCCTCGACGTAGCAGGCAAGCCCACGGAGATTTCGTCCGTGGCGCGAGGCTCGCCGCTCCTGGCGCTCGTCTTCCGTGGTCCCGACGACGAAGCCGGCCTGAAGATGCTGCGCGAGTACCGCGATCTGACCCTGACGCTGCGGCGCCACGGCGTCGCCGTCTGCGGCATTGCCCACGCTGACCCCAGCGCGCTGCGCTTCATGCGCTCCGAGCGCGGGCTGGGCTTTCCGCTGCTGGCAGACGCCGACGGCACCGCGCTCAACCACTGGGGCATGCTCGACCGGAACGGCCTCTTCCTGCTGGGCCCGGACCGCAAGGTGAAGCAGCGCGCCCTCGCGGGCCGCGCCTCCGCCGATGCGCTCATGACCTTCATCCGGCGCGGAGGGGCCCGCCCGCAGAAGCTGCGCGACCGCTTGAGCCAGGCGCTGCACGCGCTTTCCCACGCGCTGCGCCCACGCAAGCTGGCCCGCTAGGCTGGAGCGCTCTCAAGAGGTTCGCTGGCGAACAACCGCCTGCACGCCTCGTGCAATCTTCCACAGACGTGCGAAGATCCCCCGATGCCCGAGGGGGAACTCCGCCCGGTCTCGATTCTCCTCGTCGACGACCGGGCAGAAAATCTCACTGCGCTCCGCGCCATCCTGGGCGACGAGCCCGGATACACGCTGGTCGAGGCCTCGTCCGGGCCCGCCGCCCTGCGCGCGCTGCTCGACGGCGAGTTCAGCCTCATCCTCCTCGACGCCTTCCTCCCCGGCATGGACGGCTTCGAGCTGACGCGGATCATCAAGCAGCGCGAGCGCACCCGCGACCTGCCCATCCTCTTCCTCACCGCCGCGGGCATCGATCAGGAGCTGCTCGAGCGCGCCTACCAGGTGGGCGCCGCCGACTACCTGATCAAGCCGGTCTCGCCCGACGTGGTGCGAGCCAAGGTGGCGGTCTTCGTCGACCTGGCGCGCAAGACGGCGCAGCTGCGCGACCAGGCGGCGCAGCTGCAGGAGGCGGAGCGGCGGCACCAGGCCATGGAACTGGCCGAGCTGAAGCTGGCCAGCGAGCGGCGCTACCGGCACCTCGCCGAGTCGATTCCGCAGATCGTCTGGCGGTCGCTGCCCGACGGCCAGCTCGAGTACTGGAACCACCGCTGGTACGAGTACACCGGCGGCGAGGAGGGCATGTCCTCCGAGGGCGCGTGGGGCTTCTTGCACCCGGAGGATCGCGCCAGGTGCTTCGACGAATTCCTGGCCGCGCGGAGCGACGGCACGCCCTTCCAGTGCGAGTGCCGCATCCTGCGCGCCGACGGGACCTATCGCTGGCACCTGCGCCGCGCGCTGCCTGAGCGGAGCCGCGGCGGCGAGATCGTGGCCTGGCTCGGAACCGACACCGACATCGACGACCGCAAGCGCGCCGACGACGAGCGCATCGAGCTCCTGGTCCGCGAGCGGGCGGCGCGCTTCGAGGCGGAGGCGTCGCAGAAGCGCGCCGCGGAACTGTATGTCGAGGCGCGCGAGGCGGTGCGGGTGCGCGACGACTTCCTCACCGTGGCCGCGCACGAGCTGCGCACGCCCCTGACCACGCTCCGGCTGCAGGCGCAGCAGCTCACCCGCGGGCCTAAGGCGACCGAGGCCTCGCTCTCGCTCTTGCGGTCGGTAGAGCGGCTCTGCAAGCTCGTCGATCAGCTGCTCGACGTCTCGCGCATCTCGGCCGGCAGGGTCGAGCTGCAGCTCGAGCGCGGCGACCTGCGGGCGGTAGTCAAGGAGGCGGCGGGGCGGCTCTTCGAGGATGCCGCCCGCAACGGCTGCGACCTCGTCATCGAGGAAGGCGCCCCGGTTCCGGCCGACTTCGATCCGCCGCGCATCGAGCAGGTGGTGGCTAATCTCTTGTCCAACGCCATCAAGTATGGCCGCGGAAAGCCGGTCGCGGTGGTGGTCCGGCAGGAGCCGCACAAGGTCCGCATCGAGGTGCGGGACCAGGGCATCGGCGTGGCGGCCGATCAGCAGCAGCGCATCTTCGACCGCTTCGCCCGCGCGGTCTCGGTCCGCGAGTACGGCGGGCTCGGCCTGGGGCTCTTCATCACCAAGCAGATCGTCGATGCCCACGGCGGGTCCATCGACGTGCGCAGCGCGCCCGGCAGCGGCGCGACTTTCTTGGTGGAGCTTCCGACCGAGCAGCTCTACCGGGATGTCGAGACGGCGCGGGCCTAAGGCTCGTCGATGGGCAGCGCCTCGATGACCGCCTCCGCCAGCGGTGCCGCCTGCGGCAAAGGCGGCGACTCGATCAACCCTTCGGCGTCGAGAGCCAAAGCACAGAGCGCGCCCATGCGCCCCACTTCCAGCCAGGCGAAGACGGCGGCAAAGGCCAGTCCCGCTGCGATGCGCGGCCAGAGCGCCAGCAGCTCGGAGTCCAGGTTGAAAAGCGCGGTGGTGGTGATCACCGAGGTGAGCATGCCGGCGACGCTGGCCGCGATCAGCTCCAGCACGAGGAAGGCGACGCTGACCACCAGCAAGGCGCCCAGCCTCGCGCCGAGCAGCGACACCGCCTTGCCAAAGGCCGCGGTGAGGCCTTCGCCAAAGGCCGCCGCGCGCACCAGCAGCAGGCGGCCCAGCAGGTCGAAGAGCACGCCGGCGGCGATGGCCACCGTCGAGATCAGCGCCACCCCTGCCATCAGCGTGGGGGACGGACGCGCGACCGCAGCCGGCGCCCCGGAGACCAGCGCCGCCAGACAGGCGAGGGCAAATCCGGTGGAGAGGGCCGCGCCGAGCAGCCCGGCGAGCAGCGTGCGGGCGAAGCCGCGCGAGGCCAGCGGCGCGAAGTTTCCCGGAGGCGGCCGGCGATCCATCTCCGCATCGGCGGCGAGGAGCGGCAGCGCGCCGGACCAGAAGACCATGCCGGCAGCGAAGGCGAGGACGGCGGCGGCGGTGAGGGCGCCCAGCGTCGGCCACCCCAGGAGGCGGACGGCGGCGAGCGCCTGCAGCAGCGACGAGGTGCCGCCGAAGACCAGCACCACCGCGAGGAGCACCGGCAGGAAGGCGAGCAGGTTTCCGGCCTGGTCGAGCAGCGCGCGGCCAAAGGCGAGCTCCGGATTCCGCGACGCCGCCCGCAGGCCGAGCCGCACCGCCTGGTTTGCCCGCAGCACCGCGCCCGTATACCCCGTCGCGCGCCGTGCAGTAGCTGAAAACTTGACCAGTGGTCACGCGTTCAGTACCCTGCCCGGCATGAGCGAGCCCTTGACCGAGCGACAGGAAAAAATCCTCTCCTTCATCAAGAGGAGCATTCTCGAGCAGGGCTATCCGCCCACCATCCGCGAGATCGGCGTCTTCTTCGGCATCCGCTCCACCAACGGCGTCAACGATCACCTCAAGGCGCTGGAGCGCAAGGGCTACCTGCTCCGTGGCGAGCTCAAGAGCCGCGCCCTCAGCGTCATCGACGGCGGCAAGTCGGGCACGCCGCCCGCGCGCTTTCCCAAGCTGGCCCGCCGCGAGCTGGCTCCGGCCGGCGGCGGCGAGGTCCTCGACATCCCCGTCATCGGCAAGGTCGCCGCCGGCGCGCCCATCCTCGCGCAGGAGAACATCACCGACCACGTCCGCATCGACAGCATGCTGGTGGGCGAGTCGGGCAAGAAGGTCTTTGCCCTGCGCGTGGCGGGCGATTCCATGATCGGCGACGGCATCTTCGACGGCGACTACATCTTCGTGCGCAAGCAGCTGCAGGCGTCGTCGGGCGAGATCGTGGTGGCCATGATCGAGGACGAGGCCACCGTCAAGCGCTTCTATCCCGAGGGCGAGCGCATCCGCTTCCAGCCGTCCAACCCGCGCATGCGGCCCATCTACGTCAGCCGCGACGACTTCCGCGAGACCCAGATCATCGGCGTCGTCGTCGGCGTCTACCGCAAGGTGAACTGACCTGCCCCGTCGGTAAGTGGGTCAGTTTGAGGCGCTCGCCGGGGCGTCCAGCAGGGAACGAGTTTCGTCTCCGCGTCGATCGCCGTGAATGTCCACACGTCGCCCGCGTATTCCGGCGCGGCCTTGGCCGTCTTGACGTTTTTCTGCTTGGCGTCGACGATGGACAAAATCTCATCGACCTAGACGCACTTGAGCTTGAGGTTGCGGAGGCTGCGGTCCTGGTAGTCCCAGCACGCCGCGCCGAGGTTCGCGAGCAGCTTGACGATCGTGTTCTTCGCCACACCAGTCATGCGTACAGTGGCGCGGATCGAGTTGCCCCCGACGAGAGCCGAAACCACCCGCACCCGCTCTGCCGTCGAAGCCTATTCATGACTTGCAGCGTAGCGGGGCCTGTGCTTACACGGTCAAGCATAACGTCAACTGAACGCATAACGTTCATTGGTGTGTTGACAGAGGGTCGACCGTTAGACTCTCTTGCGATGAAAGTGGTCTTCAGCGACCAGCAGCGGCTCGAGGAGTTGGACGCTGCGGCGTCTGGCCTTCCGCCGGCCGTCATTGCGTCGCTGGAGAGGAAGTTGGTGGTGATCGACGCAGCGCCGGACGAGCGAACGCTGCGGAACTGGAAAAGCCTTCACTACGAGAAGCTACAAGGAGACCGAAAAGGCCAGCACTCCATCAGGCTTAACATCCAATGGCGACCCATCTTCAAACTCGACGGCTCAACAACCCCTCCGACGATCGAGATTCTCAGCGTCGAGGACTACCACTAACGGACGAGGCTAGCATGGTGGCAAACATCACAGACGTGCCCCCGCCTGGCTACTTCATCCGCGAGGAGTTGGAGGCGCGTGGTTGGTCACAGCGCGACCTTGCCAACGTTCTCGGGGTGCCCGATCAGGCGGTAAACCTGATCACCGCAGGAAAGCGCGGAATCACTGCTGACATGGCAAAGAAGCTGGGCAACGCTTTCGACGTGTCGCCCGAGTTCTTTCTGAACCTACAGAAGTCGTTCGACCTATTCAAAGCACCCGAGGCAGACCCAGGAGTGGCCAAGAAGGCCAAACTCTACACGCACTATCCTATCCGCGAGATGGCGAAGCGCGGATGGATTGCGACCGATGACGACGCCGAGCAACTT
This sequence comes from Deltaproteobacteria bacterium, assembly GCA_025350525.1. Taxonomy (GTDB): domain Bacteria; phylum Myxococcota; class Myxococcia; order Myxococcales; family 40CM-4-68-19; genus 40CM-4-68-19. The sequence continues at coordinate 893 of JANXXR010000210.1, read as the reverse complement.
GAGTCGGAGATGATTCGATTCTTCGGCGTCGGAGCCACAGACGACATTCCGCATTTGGCCCACGCCGCCAAGAAGACCAGCTACGCGGATGTACGGCCAGCTCAGTTGGCGTGGCTCTACCGCGTTCGGCAGATGGCACAGGAGATTGTTGTCGTAAGGTATTCGCGCAACGCTGCTCGCAATGCCCTCACGAGGTTGACCGCGTTGCTTGGAGCACCAGAGGAGGCGCGTCACGTGCCTCGCATTCTGGCCGAAGCTGGCATTCGCTATGTGCTCGTGGAGTCACTTCCGAGCGCAAAGATCGACGGAGTGTGCTGCTGGCTGGATGAGAAGTCGCCGGTTATCGGCATGTCTCTTCGCTACGACCGGATCGACAATTTTTGGTTCGTTCTGCGGCACGAGTTGGAACACGTCATTCGTGAGCACGGTCAACAGGCCGCGATGATCGATGCCGACATTGAAACTGCGAACCAAGCAGACATCCCGGAGGAAGAGAGGCTGGCTAACGAGGCGGCACGTTCGTTCTGTGTGCCGCAAAAAGAAATGACTTCATTCATCGCAAGGAAGCAGCCCTACTTTGCCGAGCGGGACATTCTCGGATTCGCCGGAAGGCTGGGCCTGCATCCGGGTTTGGTAGCAGGACAGTTGCGTCGCCATCTCAATCGCTGGGATCTGTTTTCTAAGCACTTGGCGAAGATTCGTTTTGCTGTAGTGCCCAACGCAGTTGTTGACGGCTGGGGCGACGTTGCCCCGGTGGCAAAGAAAAGGACCTAACAATCAGTAAGACTCACGATTATCTAGGTATCCGCTTCGCTCAGGCAGCCACGAGGGATAGTGGGGGGCGTCCAGCGAGCGTCGCGTAGGTGGGCGGCCGCGTGAAAGCGCGCTCGAGC
>JANXXR010000165.1 GCA_025350525.1 Deltaproteobacteria bacterium | reverse complement strand
GTCGGCGTAAGTCCAGCTCGGAGGCGATGTCGGTGATGGGCCGGCCCACGTCCCCCGCGATGAGCTTGATGATCTTCGAGGTCGGCGTGTGAACCTGCGCACGCGCAGCTCGCTGTCGAGGAAGAGCGTCGCGATGTCGGTCGAGTTGAGCAGGTTCTTCATGTCGTTGTTCGACCGCGACAGCTCGTCCACCTTGGCCTGCAGCTCATGGTTGACGGTCTGCAGCTCCTCGTTCATCGACTGCATCTCCTCCTTCGAGGTGGTCAGCTCCTCGTTCGTGCTCTGCAGCTCCTCGTTGGTCGACTGCATCTCCTCGTTGGTCGATTTCAGCTCCTCCTGCGAGGTCTGCATTTCCTCGCGGATGGTCTGCAATTCCTCGTCCGCGTGTTGCACCGCGCCTTCCAGCTCGCGCATGCGCGCCGACTCCGATCTCCCGCGCTTCGACGAGGGCGGCCCCTTCTTCCCCGGCGGGGCCGGCTGCCTGGGCGGCGCGTCGCTGATGACGATGAGGATGGTCCCGCGCAGCTCGCGCGGCTCCAGGAGTCGCTGCACCTGGAGGTCGACGGTCTGGAGCCCGCCGTTGCTGCCCACCTGGATGCCGCGGGTGGTGACGGTGCGTTCCTCGCGCAGCGCCTTGATGAACGCGGCCGACAGCTCGTGGCGCAATCCTTCGCGGGCCATGGCGAAGAGGTTCAAGTTGGCCTTGCCCACGGCCGGCTCCAGATACTTGCCAGTGCGGCCGCTGAAGTAGATGACGTCGCCCTTGTCGTTGCAGAGGATGCCGACCGGCGAGAAGCGCTGGACCAGCATGCGGTCGGCGATGGCTTGGAGATTTGCCGCCGGCCTCTGCTGGCCGGGCTCGGCCTCTCGTACGCCCCCGGTCGAGGCCGGCGCTAGCGGAGCGGTCGGGAAGTCGATGGGAAACGCCGCCGGTTGCTCGAGCTTGTGGTAGAGCCGCGTCTTCCCGTCCACCGGGAGGAAGAGACTGGTGAAGCTGCCTACCGTCTCGGCGCTGCCGAGGAAGAGGATCCCGCCCGGGTTGAGCGCGTAGTGGAAGAGCGGCATCAGCTTTTTCTGCACCTCGCCCGACAGGTAGATGAGCAGGTTGCGGCAGCAGAGGATGTCCAGCTTGGTGAAGGGCGGATCCATGATGATGTTCTGCGGCGCGAACACCACCATCTCGCGGATGTCCTTGTTCACGTGGTATCCGCGCTCAGTTTCGATAAAGAAGCGCCGCAGCCGCTCGGGCGTGACGTCGGCGGCGATGTTGTCCGGGTAGAGGCCGCTGCGCGCGCGCTCGATTGCGTCGCGATCCAGATCGGTCGCGAAGACCTGCAAGGCGAGGTTCTTCACTGGCTTGAACGGGTCCATCGCCTCCTTGAAGGTCATCGCCAGCGAGTACGCCTCTTCGCCAGTGGAGCAGCCCGGGAGCCACGCTCGGAGCAACCCGCCCGACAATCGCGCCGAGATCAGCCCCGGCAGCACCTCCGACTTGAGCTGCTCCCAGACGGCCGGATCGCGGAAGAAGCTGGTGACGCCGATGAGGAGCTCCTTGAAAAGCAGATCGATCTCGCCCGGATTGTCTCTCAAGTAACGCACGTACTGAGCGATGCCGTCGATCTGGTGCAGGCCCATCCGCCGCTCGATGCGGCGGTAGATCGTGCTGCGCTTGTAGAACGAAAAGTCGTTGCCGGTCTGCGCGCGCAAGAGGACGAAGATTTTGTCGAGCGCGCTCTGGTACTTCGCGTCGACCTCGCTCTCCGGCCGGGTGATGTGCGGCGCGTGCTGCCGGTAGCCGAGAATGCGCGCCGGCAGTTCTTCTACTGCGACGATCACGTCGGCGAGCCCCGCCTCGATGGCGCTCCGGGGCATCCCGTCGAATTTGGCCGACTCGATCGACTGGACGAAGACCGCACCCGCCTTCTCCTTGATCGCGCGCAAGCCGAGCGTTCCGTCGGAGCCCATGCCCGAGAGGATCACGGCGAGGCCGCGTTCCTGCTGGTCCGCCGCGAGCGAGCGGAAGAAAAAGTCGATCGGCAGGTTGAGTCCGCGCGGCGACGATTGCGGCAACAGGTGCAGCGTGCCGTGCAAGATCGAAAGGTCCTTGCCGGGCGGATTCACGTAGACGTGATCGGGCTCGACCTTGAGCTGATCCTGCGCCTGGAGGACCTTCATCCGCGTCAAGCGCTGCAAGAGGCCCACCAGCATGTCCTTGCGGGTCGGGTCCATATGGTGCACGACGATGAACGCCATGCCGCTGTTCTCTGGAACGTGCTTGAGGAACTGCTCGAGCGCTTCCAACCCTCCGGCTGACGCACCGATGCCGACGATAGGAAAAGCTTCGCTGACGTGCGGCGCGTACGCCTTCTGGGGCGCCGGACTGTCCGCGGGAGGCCGGTCGGGTGGCTTGGTACGCTTCGGGGCCTTCGAGCGCTTCGACTTCGCAGGCGCCATAGGGGAGGTCTTGTAGCACACGCGAGCGGTCGTTTGCGCATCCAGGCTCGCTGGGACGAAGGCGGTTCCCGAGCCCTTGCCAGCGCTGTCCTGCAGGCGCTGGCCGCTCCCGGCAAGACTGCGACAGGTACCCTGGGATTTCGCGGTCCAGCAGCCGTCAGGTCCGCGCCCCGCGTACCGTTAGCGCGGGCCTCGCGCGATGTAATCGTCGATCACCTGAGCCAGCGCGGACGTCATCGTCCTCGACTTGATCATGCCAGTGATGAGCGGGTTCGAGGTGCTCAGCGCAATGCGGGTGGTTCCTGAATGGTCCGAGATCCCGGTGGTGGTCCTTACGGCCACGATGGGCTATTCGGCGGACCACCTTCAGGCTGACGCGCTTCTGGAAAAGCCGTTCGACTCGAACGCGGTACAGGGAGCGGTCGGGGCTGCGATCGCAGCAAAGGCGAAGCGCCGCCGGTTGCACTGAGATTTCATCGGTGGGTCTTTCCCGGGAGCTGCGGTGGCAGCGGACGGCGAGCGGTTGGAGTTGGACCCACCGAGGAGGAAGCGCGCGCCGTGGCCGCCCAGTCGTCGTTCAGTTCGCAGAGCACGGCGCCGACGAGCCGCACGATGCTGTCGCGATGGGGGAAGATGCCGACGACGTCGGTGCGCCGGGCGGTTCGACAGCCCGAGCAGAATCACCGTTCCGGGCGCGCCTTGTTCTCTGTGATGCCCGCGATTGGGTCATCGCGAGTGCCGCGGGCATACTCGCTGAGAGAGTTCCCACTCAGGGCGCGGCCCAGGCCCATCAAACCGATGCCGAAGATGACGTTGCCAGCGATGGCCCCGCCGACGCCCAAGGCTCCCAGGGCAGGGACGGCGAGCGGCCCGCCAGGGTCGTGAGCGCGGCCCAGGGAGGGACCACTCGCGCCCTTCCCGCGCTGACGGAGAGCAGGAGCCAACCGAGTGAAAAAGTCCCGCAGCACACGCAGCCCCAATGTTGAGGAGCGCGTTCTTGTCGAGTGCGCTGAGTACCTCGGGGTTGGTCCGGGCCACAGCACGCAACACGAAGACGTTCGCCCACTCGACGGCAAGCAAGAGCGAGGCTCCAACGAACGAAACCACGAAGGCCGCGGCGCCGAACGCACCGGCGGCTTGGCTCTGCACGACATGCAGCCCGACACAACCAAAGAGCAGAAGCAGGGCGGCGACGCCCGAGGCTGACTGACGAAGCAGGAAGATGTTCGTGGACATGACGACCGCGGATGCCTCACTCCTGGGCAGGAGGGGTGTGGCGATCACGTTGATCATGAAGGTCAATGCTCCACCGAGAAAGAACGCACCGCCGCAACCCCGAGTGAATCCGGTCATGGCTCCTCAGCGGACGGTATCCCGGGACTTCACGGCCACCGTCAGCAGGGAGCTTGTCCGCGACGCTCTTGTTCGTCGACTGACGCGGTGCGGCGCGCTGAAAGGCGCATGACTTGCCATTCACACAGGTCGGCCCTCGTTCGGGAAAAGATGGACTGACACCCACCATGCTATTGAGGACTCAAAATCGCAGAGGTGCTCACCGGAATCTCCGGCACCGCCGCCCCATTCGCCCCATTGAAATACGCCTGATACTTGGCCCACGAATACTCGGCGACCTTGCGCCCCAGTTCGAGGCCCGCCACGTTGTCCGCCGCGATGTGGTAGCCGCCTAGAATGCGCGACAAGCCCGCCATCTTTGCGGTCGCGGAAAAGGTCGGGCACGCCAGTTCCACATCGGCCGAAGCCGGCGCGTCTTTCCACAGCTTCCCGTCGACGCCCATGATGCGCGCGGGCGGCAGATGCGACTCGCCAGTCAGCGACCCGGCTTCGTGGCGGCAGATCACTTCCAGCTTGTCGCTCCCCGTTAGAAGTTCGAGCGTTCGCGCGGACGCGGCGCTGACCGTGCTGTGACCCGACGGATACCCCGGAAACGGCGGAGTCACGAACGTGTCCGGTGAATACGGATGCCACTTTTCCGCCGGCAAGTCGGTGAGCACGCCATTGCCCGGGCCGCCCCAGCCGCGGATCTTCTGGCCCTGGTAGTACGAGCGCACGAGCGTCCACGGCCGCGAGGTGTCATAGAACCGCTTTGCTTCCCAGCAAGCAACGAACGCGTCAAAGGCTACGCCGGAGATGGTGAAGAAAAGCTTCACGTCCTGGTCGATCGAGTAATGATCACGGCGACTCACGTCCTGTGCAAAGCGGATCCAATGGCCGGATTGCCCGGTGGACTTGGGACCGTCGCGCATGAACTCGACCAGCGCTCGCTGATCCATTGATAGCGAGGCGTTGAAGTAGAGCACCTCGTCCACTTCGCGCTTGAGTTGCGCGCTTCCGACTTTGGGAGGCGGCGCCGGTCGGAACTGGTTCGAACGCTCCAGCATCAGCGGTTTGACGCGATACCATTGCGGGGTCAAAAAGCCGGGCGTGAAGGTGCCTCCTTTTCCGTCGGAAAACGGAATCGGCTGCCAGCGATCGGGATCGACGAGCTTTCCCGGGATGCCAACCGCGCTGTTGGTCGGCTGATAATAAGTGTAATCAGAATAGGGTTGGCCGTTGGAGCCGATCTCGTCGCCGGCCTGGTTCGCGCCGTCGTTGCGCCGGAACTCGATTACCGCTTTCGCAGCCAGGTTCCCGACGCCTTGCGGCATGGTGGGATCGACGCTGGTGTCCTCAGGATCGAAGCGCATCCGCCGCATCTCGCCGCGAATCCACGGAGCGTCCTCGGGATGCACGAAGAGCAATGCCCTGAATACCCCGTAGGCGATGGCTCGCGCCTTGTTGTCCTCAGTGCGCTCGGCAGCGGGCCGGCGCAGCTTCGAACCCAGCCGCACGCCGACGGCCTTGGCGTCATACGCGCACCACGCCTCGTACATGGCGCTCGTCACCACCACCATGTTGCGCGAGATGATGGTCGGCCGCGCACCGTCGCGCTGAACCTCGCGCGCGCTCGCCTCAAGCATGATCTCGATCCACTGGTAAGCCGCCGACCCACCCGGATTCTCACTCTGGTGGATCATCCAGAATGAGGTGTCGGTGGCAACGGCCAGCGGGGCGACGAGCAGGACCGCCTAGGGAGAATGCACGTGGGTGTCGGAGCAGCATGGAAGCGAGCATAGCTGATCTACATCGGTTCGAGCCAGAGCCCCCATGGCGCGTGGCCGAGCCGCTGTCTCCCGGACACCACCCTCACCTCGGGCGCGACGCCGCAGTCGCCGGGGATGAACCTGTTGTCGCTTTCGGCAGCGAAGAAGCTGCAGCTCTGGCGAAGAGAATTCCGGCGAGCTGCCGCGCCAGCGCCACAACCGGTGGATGCACCTGCGGCGCCGCCCTTTACTTCCAGCGGTCGGGCATCGTCGGCCAGCCCGGGCACTTCGTTTGCCGGCGTTGCGGCCAGCGCCACCGGATGTCCGATAGAAGCCGTGGATAGCCGTGGGCGATTAAGCCGCGGGGGCGCTGCGTATATCCGATTCTTCATGCGGGGCAGCGGCGGATCGAATAGCAAAAGAACAGTGCCAGCGAATACACCGATGTCGGGTCCAAATCGCCACTTCGGGAGGGTCAAGTGGAACCGGGTCGCTCGGATACTTCGGGTTTGCTTCGGGCGAGCGCTGCCCGGTTCCCCGGGTCGAACGAATCGAGGATCGCCAGAAGATCATCCAGCTCGACAGGTTTGACCAGGTGCGCATCGAAGCCGGCCTCGACGCTGCGGCGGCGGTGCTCCTCGTCTCCATATCCCGAGAGCGCGAAGAGCTTCGTCGTCGGGAGCTGCGACCGAAGCTGCCGCGCTACCGCAAAGCCGTCCATCCTGGGCAAACCGATGTCGAGCAGCGCCAAGTCTGGAGGGGACTTCAAAGCCGCCGCCAGGCCGCTTTCCCCGTCGCCAGCGACCGTGACGGGAAAGCCATTCGAACGCAGGATCTCGGCGAGCATCTCGGCGCTGTCAGCGTTGTCCTCGACGAGCAGGACTCTTCGAGGGATAGGTGACGACGCCGTGCGCTCGGCCTGAAGCTCTGGGCGTTGCTCGGTGACCTGTCGTTGGCCAAAACTCGATCGCGGCGGGTTGAACCCGCGAAGTGCCTGATCGGCGCTGCCGATCATGGCTGTGATCGAGCGCGCCGGTGGCATCATTTGGCGGTGCGCTACGGAGGTGAGCGCGAGCGGGCGTGTCCAGCGCCGCCGGTGGCAAGACTCGCGAGCAGAGATTGAGCTCCGATCTTGCGGCCGAA
>JANXXR010000146.1 GCA_025350525.1 Deltaproteobacteria bacterium | reverse complement strand
ATGGTGGTCTTCGCTTCGCATCTCCTTCGCATCGTTGACTCGCGCCGGCGGCCCTGACTCGCACCGTCGAGCGGAACGTCTGACCGGTCTGCGCGTTCTCGGCGTAAGCTCAAGGGACGCTGAGAGGTGATGCATGCGCATAGGCGTCGTGGCGCTGAGCTTCATAACGCTCGGGATAAGCCTACCAACTGCCGCCGAATCTGGTGTTCGCGCGGTCGACTTGGTGCCGGTGAAATTGGGAATCTTCCGTTTGCGCGCTGTCGATAGTCCCTGGAAGACGCCTTGCTACTCGCCTCAAGTGATCGCGTACTACGAGTTCGACCCACAGCGGGGCATTCCGGAGTCGGTGAGTGACATACCGGGAGTGGACTGGGGACGCGGCAACCAGTGGGTGAACCACTCCAACGGCACGATGACGCCTGTCGAGACGGGCGACTTCGGATTCGGGATCACCTTGCAGGTGAACAGGCTCGACAACTCGCGAGAGGCCCGAACGGCGGGATGCCGTGACGTCAAACGGGACCTGCTCAAGTACATAGATTCGAAGACGATGCGCGTGAGGACGGTCCCGCGCCGAAAGGTGGAAGTGGCCGGGCACGAGGCGTTCATCGTCGGTTCGCCTGAACGGTCCGGCCTCGGGCTGCCGGAGGAGATGGGTCTCGCCGTCTCGATCGATTGGTCCGTGCCGGGATGGGACTTCATGTTCGGCATCGGCCCCACCGCCCGCGAGTGGCAAGGGATAGAGAAGTACGCGACCGAAGCGGCGCGCGAGGCAGCGGCATGGATGGACAGCGTCCTAGCGAAGCGGGTCGCGCCTGCCAAACGCGCGGAGCAAGCTGCTGCTCTGCGCAAGGCCCTAGCTCAGGCCAAGTCTGAGGAACCCTAGAATTGGGCTAGACCCTCGACAACAAGCAGCGACTGACTCGGTCGAACCCGCGACGAGATGCTGGCCGCGCACGTCCTGCTGGTGCAGGAGATCGGCATCGTGAAGACCGAAGACCAACGCCAGCACCAGGATGACCAGAATCTCGCCGTAACCGAGCCTCATCCGAGCCTCCCCGGGCCGCGCAGCGCGGGCCCTCGACATACGACTTCTTTAGCTGAATTGAAGCCGGTTCCGGGAGCGGTACCTGGCCATGGGAGTGGAACCCAGACTCCAATGTTCCCCGTTCCACCATTTGTGCAGCAGATCGCCCTGCGGACCGCGCGCGAACACGTCCAGGCGCGCCGACCCTCCGCCGCATGCCACCGGCGCGCTGGCGATCGGGCAGGAGAAGTTCGCCGCCGGGTAGACGGAATCGGGCTCGGTGGCAAACCCGAGCGAGGCGAAGGGCGTCCATTTCGCGCCGTTCCACCACTTCACGAGCAGATCGCCCGCAGCGCCGCGCGCTGCGATCGCCATCGCGCTGGCGCCGCAGCTGCACGCCGAGATCGGTCCACGCACCGGCTCCTCGGCTCTTCCCTCCACCAACACGACGCCGCCGAGCGACTCGAACTCGCCGAACTCCACGCCGTCCCAAGCGAAGTGCACAAGCCCCCCCGACGACCCCACGGCGAACACGTCCATCCGTCCCGGAGCGCGACTGCACGCCGAGGGGGCGCTGGCGAGCCCCACCGGGATCGCGATCGCGCCGACCCGTGCCGCTGGGGAACCGATGCACTCGAACCCGCCCCACTCGCCGTTGCGCACGGTGCCATGCAGCAGCTCGCCCTCCGGACCGCGGGCGAGAAGCTGGATCTCCGCGGGCCCGGTGGCGCACGCCGCGATGGGCCAGTCCACCGGCATGATCGCGGATCCGGCTCCCGCGATGCGCGCAAGCGGAACGCCGAGCGAGCGCGGCCCGCTCCAGATGTCGCCCTCTCGGTCGAAGAGGAGCAGCTCGCCGGCTGCGCCGCGCACGAACAGCGACACCCGGCGTTCGCCCGACGCGACGGCGGCCGGGCAGAACAGGCCCTCCGCGATCGCCGACCAGTGCAGCGGCTGCATGCAAACACCTCCGCAAGTCGAACCGAGCCCTCGGCGCGGCTGCAGCTACGGCTATTTGTTGTAGCAGACATCGCGTTGCTGCGGCCCGCTCGGCCCCGAACTTCGTCCAAGGCTCGGCGCCGAGGGCTGACGACTTCCGGCGTGTGCTTATCGGATTGAAGATGAAAGCGCTGCAGACCCCATCTTGACGAGGAATCGTCATTTTCAGTGGCTTGGGATTGGCACGGGCATTAAGGCTCGCGGCAAGCCACCTCTACGATCTGCTCTTGACCGATCAGGCTGAGGAGTCCCCCATGAAGCGCGAAGCGTCTCTTTCCTTCCTCGGCATTTGCACGTTGATCGCGGCGACCTTGGCCGCCTCACCAGCCTTCGCACTGGGACCGCGGATACCCGATCCGATCCCACCCTTGATCCAGCAGGGTGACGTGACCATCGGCCTCCATACCGTGGCCGGCGGATTCGGCACGCCGGTAACGGCGACCTTCGCTCCGGACGACGACGACCATCTCTTCGTCGTCGAGCAGGACGGCAAGATCTGGGCGGTCGCGGTCGACGATGGCGCCAGCACCCGGCGGCTCTTCGCGGATCTGGGCTCCCAAGGTCTGAACCTGGGTTGCTTCTTCATCAACTATGACGAGCGAGGTCTCTTCGGGCTCGCTTTCCACCCAGACTACCGGAACAACGGCCTCGTCTACACCTACCAGGCTCAACCCCACCAGGGCACGCCCAAGTTGGCTGCGAACAAGTGCAACAGCACCTTCCCCGATCACGACAACGTGGTCACCGAGTGGCGGGTGAACAGCCCCCGCTCCGATGACGGCGCGATCGATCCCGCCAGCGGACGGGAGGTTCTCAGGGTCGCCCACCCGCAGTTCAACCACAACGGCGGCGACATCCGCTTCGGACCCGACGGCCTGCTCTACGTCCCGATCGGCGATGGCGGCGCCGCCAATGATCTAGGCCCCGGGCACATCGTGCCGGGCGGCAACGCGCAGGATCTCTCGACCCTGCTCGGCAAGATCCTCAGGATCGATCCGCTGGCCGGTTCGACGGCGCCGGGTCACGGGATCCCGGCCGGTAATCCGTTCGTCGACACGCCCGGCGCGCGGGGCGAGATCTGGGCGTTCGGTCTTCGCAACCCGTTCAAGATCTCGTTCGACTTCGAGACCGGCCAGCTGTACGCGGCCGACGTCGGGCAGAACGACATCGAAGAGATCGACATCGTCACCCGCGGCATGAACTACGGCTGGCCGATCAAGGAAGGCACCTTTGCCTTCAGCCGGCCAACTCTCCCTGGATTCGTGACCGGCGACAAGGTGACGGGACCGTTCGTGGATCCGATCGCCGAGTACGACCACTGCATTGGCCCCGTGCCCCCCGATCTCAAAGGTCCGTGCCCACGCGCGGAGGGGATCGCGATCATCGGTGGGTTCGTCTATCGAGGCAGGGAGATCAAGGAGCTGCGCGGTCACTACGTGTTCGGAGACTACTCGAAGAACTTCTTCAAGAGCGCCGGGCGGCTCTTCTACCTCGACGATCAAAACCAGATCAAGGAGCTCCGCCTCGCCGGCATGGCAGAGCTCGCGACCAGCGTCCTCGGCATCGGCCAGGATGCGCACGGGGAACTGTACGTGCTCGGTAAGTCCGGCGCCAAGCCCGGCAACACCGGCATCACCGATCCCCCCAACGCGACCGGTGTGGTGGTCAAGCTGACGCCGGTTGACGACCGGGACGATTGACGGCTCGAGGCGGGCTCTGCCGCATCCGGCTCTCAAGGCAACAGCGTCAGCGGGATGTCCAGCACGCCGAAGATGATGAGGCTGGATGCGAACTGGGAGTTGAACGAGCCGCGGACCGCGCGTGCTCCAGAAATTCGAGCTGGCTGTCGCCGTGCGCGAGCGACGACTCGGGGCCACCCGAATTCGTCGGAGTAGGTGACCACCTTGAGGCGTTCATGCTCGCGCACCAGCCCCGCGGCGGCCGGCGCCTGGCATGGCCGCGGGCTGGTCTGGGGTAAGATCCCCGAAGCGGGTGGTCGCCGACGAGGTGGCGGGCGCTGCGAGGGACCCCTGAGGGACAAGCGCCACCTTGCCGGC
>JANXXR010000526.1 GCA_025350525.1 Deltaproteobacteria bacterium | reverse complement strand
AGCGGGGCGCCGACGCGCAGGAGCAGCGCCCGCGCCGCCGGATGCGAAGGGGCACGCACGCCGACGGTGTCGCCGCCGGCGGTGCATTCGTCGGGCACCAGCGCCGTCCGCGGCAAGACCAGCGTCAAGGGCCCGGGCCAGAAGCGCGCCGCCAGTTGCCGTGCCTCGAGGGGCCAGCGCGAGACCAGCGGCCGCGCGTCGTCCTCGCCGAGGACGTGGACGATGACCGGGTTGGTGGAGGGCCGCCCCTTGGCCGCGTAGATCCCGCGGACCGCCAGCGGCTCGAGCGCGAGCGCGCCCAGCCCGTAGACGGTCTCGGTGGGAAAGGCCACCAGGCCCGAGCCCCGCAAGAGCGCCGCCGCCTCGTCGAGATCCGCGGGCGAGGCCGCGTTGAGCAGGCGCGTGTCTACGGGACCGTCTCCAGCGCAGCCTGGTGGATGCCTTCTCCCACCAGGCTCGGAATGGCGGTGCTCCACGCCGCCCGCAGTTCGGCGACGGAGGCGTCGACGAGCCCCTCGACAATCAGCGCCGCGCCGCCCACCTGCCCGATCTCCTCGACCTCGGCGCCGGCCGCCTTGCAGATCGCCGCCACCTGCGCGCGGGCGCCCTCGGCATACGAGATGAGGATGCGCGAGGCGTCCTCGCCGAAGAGCAGCGCCTCGGGCCGCAGCTTCGAGGCCAGCGTCACCCGGCAGCCCAGCCCGCCTTCGAAGCACATCTCGGCGAGCGCGACGCCGAGGCCGCCGTCGGAGCAGTCGTGCGCCGCCTTGACCAGGCCCGCCCGGACGCCGTCGCGCACCGCCTTCTGCGTCGCCTTCTCCTTGGCGAAGTCGAGGGGCGGCGGCAGGCCCGCGATCTTGCCGTGGACGACTTTCAGGAACTCGCTGCCGCCGAGGTGGCCAGAGCCTTTGCCGCCCACCAGCGCCACCTTGTCGCCCGCCGCCACGAAGCCGCTCTTGGCGTGCAGGGCGCAGTCGTCCATCAGGCCCACCATGCCGATCATCGGCGTCGGGTGGATGCCCTTGCCCTCGGTCTCGTTGTAGAGCGAGACGTTGCCGGAGACGACCGGCGTCGCGAGCGCGTTGCAGGCGTCGGCGATGCCCAGGCAGGCCTGCTCGAACTGCCACATGATCTCGGGGCGCTCGGGGTTGCCGAAGTTCAGGCAGTCGGTGACCGCGAGCGGCTCGCCGCCCACGCAGGAGACGTTGCGCGCCGTCTCGGCCACCGCGTGCGCCGCCCCCAGCCGCGGCTCGAGATACACCCAGCGCGAGTTGCACCCGACGCTGATGGCCACGCCGCCCTCGCGCTGCCCGGTGAACCGCACCACCGCCGCGTCGCCCTGTCCGGGCCGCACCGCGGTGCCGATGCGGACCATGTGATCGTACTGTCGGTACACCCACTCCTTCGAGGCCACGGTGGGCGAGGCCAACACGCGCAGCAGCGCCGCCTTCAAATCCGTTACCGGGGGAAGCTCGGGCAGCTTCTGCAGTTCGTCCTGCCAGGCGGGACGCTGGCGCGGGCGGTCGTAGAGCGGCGCGTCGTCGGTGAGCGGCGCGATGGGAAGCTCGGCCACCGCCTGGCCCTTGCTCTCGATGACGATCTTGCCGGTGTCCGTGACCCTTCCCACCAGCGCGTGGGCGAGGTCCCACTTGTCGCAGATGTCGTAGACCTCCTTCTCGCGGCCCTTCTTCGCCACCAGCAGCATCCGCTCTTGCGATTCGGAGAGCATCACCTCGTAGGGCGTCATCCCCGTCTCGCGGCGCGGCACCGCGTCGATGTCGAGGAGCAGCCCGCTGCCGGCGCGGGAGGCCATCTCGATCGACGACGAGGTCAGCCCCGCCGCGCCCATGTCCTGGATGCCGACCAGGCAGTCGGTCTTGAAGAGCTCCAGGCAGGCTTCGAGCAGCAGCTTCTCCATGAAGGGATCGCCCACCTGCACGGTGGGGCGCTTCTTCTCGCTCTCCTGGTCGAACTCGGCGGAGGCCATGGTGGCGCCGTGGATGCCGTCGCGGCCGGTGCGCGCGCCGATGTAGATGACCGGGTTGCCGACGCCGCTGGCGGTGCCGCGGAAGATCTTGTCGGCCTTGAGTATACCAAGTGTAAAAGCATTGACGAGGCAGTTGCCGTTGTACGAGGCGTCGAAGGCGACCTCGCCGCCCACGGTGGGCACGCCCATGCAGTTGCCGTAGCCGGCGATGCCCGCCACCACGCCCTCGAGCAGCCGCGCCGTCTTCGGATGTGAAGGGTCGCCGAAGCGCAGCGCGTTGAGCGAGGCGATGGGCCGCGCGCCCATGGTGAAGACGTCGCGGAGGATGCCGCCCACGCCGGTGGCCGCGCCCTGGTAGGGCTCGATGTAGCTGGGATGGTTGTGGCTCTCCATCTTGAAGGCGACGGCCATGCCGCCCCCCACCTCGACCACGCCGGCGTTCTCGCCCGGCCCCTGCAGCACCCGCGGTCCCTTGGTGGGCAAGTTGCGGAGGAAGCGGCGGCTCGACTTGTAGGAGCAGTGCTCGCTCCACATCGCCGAGAAGATCCCCAGCTCCAGCAGATTCGGGTCGCGGGTGAGGACCTTGCAGATGCGCGCGTACTCGTCCTTCGAGAGGCCGTGCGCCGAGACGATTTCGGGCGTTAGGGCAGCCATGGGGCGGCGGACAATAGCAGACTCATCAGCGCCTGGGCGGTGCGGAAGGCTTGCAAAATTTCGCGAAAGTCGAAGGATCGGCGGGTGGCGGACGGCGACATCGAGCAAGAGCGGGCAAGGCTGAAAGCGGCCGAAGGCCAGCAGCGCATCCTCTCCGACGTCTCGCGCGTCCTGCTCGATTACGTCGGCGCCGACGAGGTCGAGCCGCTCCGGCGCATCGTCCAGAAGACCACCGAGGCGCTGGGCGACTGGTGCGCCTTCTCGCTGGTCCAGCCCGACGGCACCCTCAAGAACGTCGCCGCCTACCATCCCGACCCCCGGCAGCGCGAGCTGGAGAAGAAGCTCAACGCGCTGGTGCCGCCGCAGCAGTGGGACGCGGGGCCGCGGGAGTTCAACGCGCTGGCCCTGCGGCGGGCGGTGGCCATCGAGGACATCACCGACGACATGCTGCGGCTGTCGCAGCCCAGCGAGGAAGTCTACCAACTCTACAAGGAGCTGGGCATGACCTCGGCGGTGGTGGCGCCGATGTTCGACGGCGAGCGGCCGCTGGGCACCTTCGCGCTCGTCTCCACCACCGCAGCCAACACCGGGGCCAACACTGGGGCGCGGCGCTACACCGCGAACGATCTCGACTTCGTCGAGGCGCTGGCTGGCCGCGCGGCGCTGGCGGTCCGCAACGCCCGGCTGGTGCGGGAGCTGGGCGAGGAGCGCGACCGGCAGCAGGTGGCGCGCACCGCCCTCGAGCAGCGCGCCGCCGAGCTCTCGGCCGTCTTCAACTCCAACCCCAACGGCATCGCCCTCTTCGACGCCGCCGGCATCCTGCAGCTGGCCTCGCCGCGGCTGGAGGAGATCTTCGGTCTCGAGATCTCAAGGATGGTCGGCCAGCCCTGGCAGGAGATCTACCGGCGCAAGCTCTCGCAGGCGGTCAGCGGCAACCGCGAGCAGCTCTTCAACCGGATCGCCGAGCTCTTCGGCGATCGCACCGCCCGCGGCGTGGACGACCTCGAGCTGGAGCGGCCCACCCACCGCTTCGTCAACCGCACCACCGTGCCGGTGCGCGGGCCGGATGGCACCTACCTGGGCCGGCTGGTCGTCTACACCGACGTCACCGAGCAGCGCGAGCTGGACCGGCAGCGCTCCGACTTCCTCACCGTCGCCGCCCACGAGCTGCGGACGCCGCTCACGCCGCTCTCGATGTATCTCCAGTCGATCGAGCGGCGGCTCGTGCGCCAGCAGCCGGTGGAGCTGGAGATGGTGGTCAAGGCCCAGCGGCAGGTGGGCCGCCTCTCCAAGCTGGTCGAGGACCTGCTCGACGTCTCGCGGCTGGAGTCGCGGCGGATGCAGATCGCCCGCGACCGACTCGACTTGAACGACCTGGCCGACAGCGTGGTGGCCGACTTCCGCAGCCACTCCCGCAACCACGAGATCGTCTTCCACCGGCAAAAGGAAGCGGTGCGGATCGACGGCGACCGGCAGCGGCTCGAGCAGGTGCTGGTCAACCTGCTGCAGAACGCGATCAAGTACAGCCCCCTCGGCGGGCAGGTGGTGGTGCGGGTGGAGAGGCTCGCCGGCGAGGGCCGGTTCTCGGTGACCGACCCTGGCATCGGCATTCCTGTCGAGGAGCAGCCGCGCCTCTTCCAGCGCTTCTTCCGCGCCGCCAACGCCACCACCCGCAACTACGGCGGCCTCGGCATCGGGCTCTTCGTCAGCGACGAGATCGTGCGCAGCCACGGCGGCCGCTTCGAGGTGGAGAGCGCGGTGGGCAAGGGCTCGACCTTCACCTTCTACCTGCCGCTCTCCTCGGAAGCAGGGGCTGTCCGGACGCGCGCGCGGGTGCTGCTGGTGGACGACGATCCCGAGATCCTCGAAGCCACCGGGCAGGTGCTGCGGGAGTGGGGCTACGCGGTGGACGAGGCGCGCGACGGGCTCACCGCGCTCTCGCTGGCGCGTGGGACGCGGCCCGATCTGATGCTGGTCGATCTGATGATGCCGGTGATGGACGGGGCCACGCTCATCGAACAGCTGCGGGAGGAGCAGGTCGCTCCCGGCGTGCCGGTGGTGGTCTTCTCCGCCGACCGCGACACCCGCGACCAGGCCAAGCGGCTCGCTGCCGACGCCTCGCTGCGCAAACCCTTCGAGCTGCAGGAATTGCAGGACGTGATGGAGCGCCTCCTGCCGCAGCACTCCGCCACCTGAATGGTGCGGCCCCGCAAGGTCCGGCGGCTGCGGCTGGCCACGCTGGCCATCCTCTCGCGCAAGAAATCGCTCTACTCGACGCGCCGGCTGCTCGAGGCGGCCAAGGCGCGGGGCTTCCGCACGCGGGTCATCGACGTGCTGCGCTGCAACCTCGTGCTCGAGTCCGGCAACCCGCGGCTCTTCCACAAGGGCAAGGAGGTGCGCGGGTTGGCGGTCGCGCTGCCGCGCATCGGCGCCAGCGTCACCACCGTCGGCTTGCAGGTGGTGCGCCAGCTCGAGGCGCTGGGGGTGCCCATGCTCAACGGCGCCTCGGCCATCGCCCGCAGCCGCGACAAGCTCACCGCCCTGCAGCAGCTGGCGGCGAGCGGCGTGAAGATCCCGCGCACGGTGCTGGCGCGGGGCGGCGGTGACGTCAAGGAGTTGGTGGCGCAGGTGGGCGGCCTGCCGGCCATCCTGAAACTGATCCAGGGCACGCAGGGTGTCGGCGTGATGATCGCGCACAGCGAGGCCGAGGTGGAGAGCATCCTCTCGACGCTGTGGGATCTGGGGCAGGAGATCCTCCTTCAGGAATACGTCTCCGAGTCGGGCGGGCGCGACGTCCGCGCGCTGGTGGTCGGCGAGAGGGTGGTCGGCGCCATGCGCAGGGAAGCGCGCAAGGGCGAGTTTCGCAGCAACCTGCACCGGGGCGGCTTTGCCGCTGCCGCCGAGCTGCCGCGGGAATACGAGGAGGCGGCCTTGCGGGCGGCGCGGGTGCTCGGCCTCTCGGTCGCTGGGGTCGATCTGCTCGAATCGTCCTCCGGCCCCAAGGTGATGGAGCTGAATTCCAGCCCGGGATTCGAGGGTCTGGAGAAGGCCACCGGACTCGACATCGCAGGCGCGATCATCGAAGAGGCTGCCCGCCTGGCCGAGGGGGCGAAACGGGCGATGGCCCTCTAGAAGTTTCGCTTGCCCATGCCGCCACCGCCGGGCGATGCTCCGCCCATGTCGATGCGGCCCGCGCAGGGCGAAATGCTGGAGCGGCTGGTCGGTGAACCGCCGGCGCTCGAGCTGACCCTGTACCACGACGTCCTCTGCTCCTGGTGCTACGTCGCCGACGCGCGGCTCGACCAGCTGCGCGACGAATACGGGCCCATGGTCCGCTGGCGCTTCCGCCCCTATCCGCTGCGCCCTGAGAACCAGCTGCCCGACAAGAAGCAGCGGGCGGTGCTGGCGCGGCACTTCCGCCGGGTCGCCCGCGAGCAGGAGGGCAAGGGCGTCAAGGCCGACCTCTGGACCGGGCAGGATCCGCCCTCGTCGTCGCTGCCGCCGCTGATCGCGCTGGAGGCGGCGCTGGCGCAAGGCCCCCTGATGCAGCGGGCGCTGCTCAAGGCGCTGCGGCGCAAGGCCTTCGTCGAGGGGCTCAACGTCGCCCGGCGCGACGTGCAGCTGGAGGTCGCGGCCCAGGAGGGGCTGGACGTCTCGCGCTTCCTCGAGCGGCTCGACGACCCGCGGCTCCTGCAGGACGTGAACAACTCGGTCGAGGAGGCGGAGGCGATCGGCATCAAGGGAGTGCCCGCGCTGGTCATCGGCGGAGAGTGGCTGATGCAGGGGTGCCGGGATCTGTCGGAGTACCGGCAGGTCATCGACAAGTATCTCCGCGAGCGCGTGGCGGCGGCGCCGATCCGACTGGTTCACTGAGTCACGCTTCCAAGCTTGGGCCGGCGCGACTATGCTCCGCGGCCCATGGCGCCCGTCCTCGCATCGCTCCTCATCCTCGCCGGCCTCGGGATCTTTGCC
Organism: Deltaproteobacteria bacterium; assembly: GCA_025350525.1. Taxonomy (GTDB): domain Bacteria; phylum Myxococcota; class Myxococcia; order Myxococcales; family 40CM-4-68-19; genus 40CM-4-68-19. The sequence goes on along the minus strand of JANXXR010000526.1, from coordinate 10,206 downwards.
CGGGTCATGTCCCTGCGCATCCGCCCGCTGCTCTTCGCCCGCAAAGACGTCCGCTGGGACGACCCCGCGCAGCGCACCGAGAAGCTGCTCCTCTACGGCTTCGGCCAGAAGCGCATGCCCACCAAGCCGGAGCGTCCGGCCGGCGCGGCCCACATCTGGATCTTCGCCGCTTTCATCGTCGCGCAGCTGGGGACGCTGACCTCGTTCGGGCTCGCCTACGACCCCGGCTTCCACCTGCCGTTCCTCTCGCACGAGGCGCTGCTCGGGCAGGGCTACCTCTTCGCCAAGGACCTGGTGGACCTGCTCGGCACCGCGGGCTGCGCCGTCTTCCTCTGGTACCGGCTGGTGCAGAAGAAGGAGAGGCTGACGCTCTCGTGGGAAGGCGTCTTCATCCTCTGCATGATCCTGGGCGTGCTCTGGAGCGACGTGCTCATCGACGCCGCCATCCTGGCAAAGAGCGCGGGCGAAGTGCCCTGGTACTTGCCGATCTCGGGCCGGGTGGCCGCCTGGTTCCTCTATGGAATGACGCCCGCGACCGCCGCCGCCGTCATTACCGCCGGCGTGCTGGTGCATATCGCCATCGTCATGGCCTTTTTGAACTTCCTACCGCTGGGAAAGCATTTCCATATCCTGACCGGGCTGCCCACCGTCTTCTTCCAGCGCCTCTCTCCGCAGGGACAATTGTCGAAGCTGGACCTCGAGAACAGCGAGAAGTTCGGGGTCGCCAAGCTGCCCGATCTGTCGTGGAAAGAAGTGCTCGATACCTATTCCTGCACCGAATGCGGGCGCTGCCAGACCTATTGCCCGACCTATGTGACCGGAAAGCCGCTCACCCATAAGGAAGTGAACCGCGCCATCCGCCACCACGCGCAGGAGGTGGCGGAGTCGATGCCGCTGCCGCTGCAGCAACTCCTGCGCAGCCTCAACCGCATCCAGCCGGTGGCCGGCGGTCATGCCAATGGCCATTCCAATGGCCACAGCGATGCCCCGTCCGGCGCCACCACCCATGGAATGCAGCTCTCCGCCGAATTCCTCGAGAAGCTGCCGCCGCTGGTGGGCGAAGGCGGCGTGCTCCCCGACGAGACCATCTGGGCCTGCACCACCTGCGGCTGGTGCGAGCAGGCCTGCCCGGTCTTCATCGAGCAGCTGCCCCGCATCGTCGACATGCGGCGCAACCTGGTCCTGATGGAGAGCCGCTTCCCCGAGGAGGCGGCCCGCGTCTTCAAGGGAATGGAGGGGCAGGGCAATCCCTGGGGAATGGGCAGCAACCGCCGCGCCGAATGGTGCGCCGACCTGGACATCCCGGTGGCGGCCTCGCTCGCGCCCGAGGAATTGCAGAAGTTCGAATACCTCTTCTTCGTCGGCTGCGCCGGCAGCTTCGACGAGCGGCAGAAGAAGGTCTCGCGGGCGCTGGTGAAGATCCTCCGCGCCGCCCAGGTCTCCTTCTGCATCCTCGGGGAGGAGGAGACTTGTAACGGCGACTCCGCCCGGCGCCTCGGCAACGAATACCTCTTCCAGGCGCTGGCGCAGCAGAACGTCGAGACCTTGAATCGTTATGGGCTGAAGAAAATCATTACCCAATGCCCGCATTGCTTCAATACGCTGGCCAATGAATATCCGCAGTTCGGCGGGCATTTCAAGGTCCTGCACCACAGCGAAGTGATCGCGCAGTTGGTTGAGGACGGGCGCCTCAAGCCCGGCGCCGCGGTCCTGAGCGGGGAAGTGACCTATCACGACAGCTGCTATCTCGCCCGGCACAATGGAATCAGCGAGGCGCCGCGGCAATCGCTCATCGCCCTGGGAATCAAGGTCAAGGAAATGGACCGCAACCGCACCGAGACCTTCTGCTGCGGAGCCGGCGGCGGACGGATGTGGTTGGAGGAGACGCTGGGCGAGCGCATCAACCAGAACCGCGTCAACGAGGCGGCGGCGACGCTGGGCGGCAAGGGCACCATCGCCACCTCCTGCCCCTTCTGCCTGACCATGATCAAGGACGGCATCGGAGAGACCGGCCGCAGCGAGCAAATGGAGGCGAAGGACATCGCCGAGCTGGTCGCGCAAACGCTGCCTTGAACCCGGGCATCGTCACGGTGCGGCCGTTCCAGCTCGACGATCTGGACGCCGCCGCGCAATTCTGCGAGGTGGCGCGCGCGCTGGATCCGTCGATCGAGCCCTTCGCGCAGCGCCTGTCGTTGATCGCCACCGGGACGCGGGCGGTGCTGGATCTCTGGCGGGTGGCCGCGGGCGAGGATGGCGCGCTCTATGGAATTGCCTTTGCCGCTTTGCGCGATTCCGCCGTGCAATCCACCTTTGATTTCTATACCGCGGTCCATCCGGGCTTGAGGCGGCAGGGGCTGGGCCGCGCGCTGGCCGAGGCGGCGGTGGCCTCGGGCGCGATCCTGCGCGCGCGGGTTCGCGATGATTCCAGGCCCGGCCGCGCTTATTTGAATTCCTTTGGATTCATTGAAACCGGCGCCCAGTTGTCGCTGCAATGGAAGGCGCGCGAGCGGCTCCTGCCGCAGCCCATGCCGGCCTTGCGCATCCGTGCGGCAGCGGCGAAAGATGCCGGCACCTTGACCCGCCTCTCCAGGGACGCCTGGGCCGGCGCGCCCGATACCTATGCTTCGCGCGCCGACGAGATCGCGCAGCTCTTCGGCGAGGAGGGAAGGGTGGCCCTCCTGGCGGAGTCGGAGGCGAAGCCGCTGGGATATCTCGCCGGCGTCCAACTGGGCCGCACGCTCGGGATCGAAGAGGTGGCGGTCTTGCCGGAGTTCCGCCGCATGGGCATCGGCCGCGCCCTGGTCGTGCACGCCTTGCGCAACGAGCAGGGCGCGGTGCTCTCGGTCAGCGAAGCCAACCAGCCGGCGCGGGCGCTGTACCAGTCGCTGGGGTTCGTCCAGACCGCCCGCCGCATCGTGCTGGAGCGGCGGCCCGCATGATCGTCGTTCGCGAGGCGCGGCCCGAGGACGACGCGGCCGTCGGCGAGATCTTGGTCTCCGGCTACCTCACCGCCTACGCGCGCAAGATGCCCGAGGTGGTGGTGGGCGAGGAGCGCCGCCGCACGCTGCGCGACGTGGCCGGCAAGCGGAGGATCGCCACCGTGCTGGTGGTGGAGGTCGATGGCCGCGTCAAAGGGACCGTCGCCATCTTCAAGCCCGGCGCAGAGACCAGCGAGGCCTGGGTTCCGGGCGCTGCCGACCTGCGGCACCTCGCGGTCGATCCGGCGCTGCAGGGGCAGGGCCTCGCGGCGCCGCTGCTCGACGAGGCAGAGCGCATCGCGCGCGAGGTCTGGAGGGTTCCAGCCATCTGCCTGCACGTCCGCCGCGGCAACGCCGGCGTGGCGCGGCTCTACCAGCGGCGCGGCTATCTCCGCTCTCCCGAGGGCGACCTCGAGTATCCCGAGGTCGAGCTGGACGCCTACGTCCTCAAATTCTGAAGCGGACCCGTGGCCGGCGCCGCGTGGCCGGCCGGCTCGCGGGAGGGTCCGCGCCGCATGCTGGCCCTCCTCCTCCTCGCGCCGCTGTTGTGGGAAGCGGGCGTTGGCCCCGCGCTCCCGCTGGACAACAACGTTCCGCTGGCGGTCGTGGCATCGGTGCGCGGCGCTCTCGAATGGCCGGCCGCGGCGGCCGGCGTGCGCGGTGTTGCGCTCCTCGGTCCGGAGGGCTCCTACAATTGGTACGACAACAAGTACGGCCAGGACGGCTTTCGGGGCTGGGCGGTGCTCGCAGAAGTCGAAGGCCACGCGCGCGCGAGATCCCTGCAGGCTTTCCTGCGCACGGGTTTGGGGATCGGCCAGGTGCGAAAGATTCCCCATGGAGCCGATTCGCTGGAGGGATCGATCGGGCCTGCCGCCCGGCTCTCGCTGGGAGCCCGGGGCGCGATCTCCGATGGTTTCTGGATCGGCGTCGAGGGCGGGGTCCTCTGGTTCGTCAACGTCCGCCACGGCGACAGCGACCCGCTCTTGCCGCGGGCACGCCCGGAGCCGCTCATTCCTGCGGCGCTGGTGCTCCTGACCATCGGCATGCGGCGCTGACAGACGCAGCACCGTCGCCGTCCAGCGGGTAGCCGTCGACACGATCCGACCAAGGCTGAAAAAAAATTATTTTTTCGGGGGGGGTGGTGGGACGGTCTTGGGCCGCGCGATCCGGACCAGCCGGACCCGGCGGTCGTCGCGCTGGACCACCGTCAGCTCGAGGCCGCCGATGAAGAAGCAGTCTCCCGACTGCGGGATGGCGCCGGCAGCGGAGTTGAGCAGTCCGCCCAAAGTCTCGAAGTCGCCCTCGGGCAGCGACGCGCCCAGCGCCTGGTTGAGCTCGGAGAGCCGCGTCTCCGACCGCACCAGCGCCGTCCCGTCGGCTCCGAACTGGAGCGACGGCCGGTCGGCGTCGTGCTCGTCGCGGATCTCCCCGACGATCTCCTCGAGGATGTCCTCCAGCGTGACGATGCCCGAGAAGCCGCCGTACTCGTCCACCACCATGGCGAGGAGCGACCGCTTCTGCTGCATCTCCCGCAAGAGGTCGCCCACCGGCTTGGTCCACGGCACGAAGAGCGCCGGCCGCACCAGGTCTTGCAGCACGATCAGCTCCGGGTGCGCCAGGAGCGGAATGACATCCTTGGCGTGCAGCACGCCCTTGATCTCATCGAGGCCGCCCTCGAAGACCGGCATGCGCGTGTGGCCCTCCTCGGCCAGAAGGTCGATGACCTGAGCCGCCGTGGCGTTGAGCGGCACGCCGATGACCCGGGTGCGCGGCACCATGATCTCCTTGGCCGTGCGCTCGGCGAAGGAGAAGAGCCCGTGCACCAGCTCTGCAGAGGGCGCCCCGGGCGTGCCGTCGCGGGCCTCGTCGCTCAAGATCTTCTCGATCTCCTCCAGCGGCGGAGGCGGCGGCGTGTAGCGCGCGGTGGCGCCCTGACGCAGCAGGAGCGCGTCGAAGATCCGCAGCATCAGGCGCACCGGCCCGCCCAGCGCCACGCAGACGAAGTACGCCGGCCCCGCCAGCGCAAGGCCCCAGCGCAGCGGGCTCGCCGAGGCCAGCGAGCGGGGCGCGAGATCGAGCGCCAGCGCCACCGCGCCGGCGAGGAGCCCGGCCACCAGCTGCAGGCTGCTGCGCGAATGCGAGTGCACGCCGGCCTTGAAGAGCACGTCGCCGACCACGATGGCGCAGGCCACCGCCGCGAACGCCAGCAGGGACGACGAGGCTCCGCGCAGCGCCGCCGCGGTGGGCTCCGGATGCGCCTTCATCTGCAGAAGCCAGCGCGCCGCCCGCGGATGATCGCCCGAGCCTTGGCGCACTTCGTCCTCGCCCACCGCCAGGAGCGCCGCGTCGGCCGCTTGCAGGAGCGCGCGCCCGGAGAGGGCGGCAGAGGCCGCCAGGAGCTCGAGCATAGCGCCGGAGCTTAGCAGGTCCGCGGCGCTTGAAAGCCCGGGCGAACGCCGCTAGGTTGCGCCCCGCCCAAGGGCCGGGGAGGTTCGATGAAAGCGCGCGTGGTCGTCACGCTGAAGAAGTCGGTGCTGGATCCACAAGGCCTGGCCGTCAGCCGCGCGCTCGGGGCGCTGGGGTTTCCGGAGGTCAAGGACGTGCGGCTCGGCAAGATCATCGAGCTGGAGGTCGAGGGCAAGGATCCCGCCGAGGCCCGCAAGCGCCTCGCCCAGATGTGCGAGAAGCTGCTCGCCAACACCGTCATCGAGGAGTACCGGATCGAGGAGCCCGCCTGATGCTCTTCGCGGTCGTCGTCTTTCCCGGCAGCAACTGCGACCACGACGTCTACCACGTGGCCAAGCACGTCCTCGGCTGCGCCGCCCGCTACGTCTGGCACAAGGACCGCGACCTGCGCGGCGCCGACGTGGTGGTCCTTCCCGGCGGCTTCTCCTACGGCGACTACCTGCGCACCGGCGCCATCGCGCGCTTCTCGCCCATCATGGACGAGATCCGGAAGTTCGCCTCCCGCGGCGGCCACGTCGCCGGCATCTGCAACGGCTTCCAGATCCTCCTCGAGGCGGGGCTGCTCCCGGGCGCCATGCGCCGCAACGACTCGCTCAAGTACGTCTGCCGCGACGTCCACCTGAAAGTGGAGAACGCCATCACGCCCTGGACGCGCAAGTACGCGCGCGGCGAGGTGATCAAGATCCCCATCGGCCACGGCGACGGGAACTACTTCCTCGACGACGAGGGCCTGAAGCGCCTCGAAGGCGAAGGCCAGGTCGCCTTCCGCTACACCGACGCGGCCGGGACCCGCGGCACGCCGGGCTCGAACCCCAACGGCTCGCTCGGCGACATCGCCGGCATCACCAACGCGCGGGGCAACGTGCTGGGGATGATGCCGCACCCCGAGCGCCTCGCCGAGGGCGTGCTGGGCGGCGAGGACGGGCGGCGGCTCTTCGAGAGCATCCTCGAGGCGGTCGGTTGATCGCTGCGCTTTTGACGCTGCTCTTCGCCATCCCTGCCGACGCGCGCCTCTCGCTGCACGGCGGCGACCACCGCATCGAGAAGATCTCGCCGGGCTTCGAGGCGGTGGAGACGGAAGGCCCGCTGCGCGCCGAGCTGTTGCCGAGCGGCGACGAACTGCTCCTCGAGCCCACCGGCCAGGGCGTGGCCCGCGCTTTTCTCTTCGCGCGGCGCGAGGTCCGCGTGGTCGAGATCTTCATCGACACGCCGCTGCCGCCGCTGCCGCTCCGCAAGCCGCTCTGCGCCACGGTGAAGGACGCCGCCTGCTACGCGCAGTTTCGCAATGCGCCGCAGCCGAAGATGATCTTCGAGCTGGAGGGCATGCAGGCGGAGGCCAAGGCGGCGCAGGAGGAGCTGCAGAAGGCCGGGCTCACCACCGTGCAGGTCGCCCTCTCGCCGTGGGGCGTGAAGCTCAAGGGCACCAAGGATGAGGCGGAGAAGCGCCGCGCGCTGCGCGCCATCTGGCCGGCCGTCCTCGGCCCGCTGCGCCTCGACCTCTGATCAGCTGCGCGACTTGCGCTTGGCGTGCACCCGCGGCGCGATCCACTGCTTGCGGTCGTGCGGGACATCCTTCGATTCGGGCAGCGCGTTGAGCGTCCGGCGCAGGTGGCCGTGCGCCATCACCACCGCCGGATTCTCCTGTAACAGGGGCCCGTACTTCTGCCAGAAGGGCGCGTCGCTCGCCTGCGTCAGCCGGTCGATCTCCAGCCGCACGGCCGACACCGTCCCCTTGGGCAAGAGCTCCTGCGCCAGCAGCGAATCAAGATCGACGATCAGCTCGCTCATCGAATGGAGCCAGGCGAAATAGGGATCCTCGGTGAGCAGCCGCAGCATCTGCCCCGGCCCTCCGGCCGGACCGACCTCGCGCTCGTAGCCGACGCGCACCGCCTGCACCAGCGCGCGGTGCACCTCGCGCAGTGCGGTGGCCACCTCGAGGAGCTCTGCCTTGTGCGTGCTTTCGGCCATGGCCCGCATCTTAGCAACGATGCGGGAACACAACTATGCGGGCAGGAGCGCGGCCTGGGGCGCCTCTTCCTGCACGGTTTTGGGCATGGGCAGCGAGGCAACGGGCGGGCCCTTCCAGCGCCGCAGCTCGGCCGTCCCCGCTTCGATGGCCAGGTGCGGGAAGCCTTCGCCCGGCCGCCCGGTCCACGAGCCGAGGTTGAAGTAACGGGCGCCGTTGCCGGCCGCCTCGTCCACCGGCCGGTGGCTGTGTCCCATGACGATGTACTTCACGTCGAACACCTGGGCCACGCGCCGCGCCGCCTGCTGCAGCATGGGGTGCGCGTCGGTCTTGCGCTTGCCGCCCAGGAGCGCATTGAGCGCTGCGAAGAGGATGCCCACCGCGGTGATGCCGCCCGCCCGCGGCCAGAAGCCCTGCATCGCGCTCGAGGTGGAGACGGCGCAGGCGAGGCAGAGCAGCGCCAGCAGCATGCGGTCGAGATAGAAGAGCTGCATCGAATCGAAGAGGCTCTGCTCGCCGGGCTTGGCCGCCATGGCCACCAGCTGCTGCGCCTGCTTGTCGGTGCCCTGGAAGCGCGCCAGCATCCGGCGCACGTGGGCGTGCTCGTCGACCTTGGGCGCGATGGCCTTGTCCGCCGCCCGCGCCATCGCCCGCGAGATCTTGAGCGACTGCCGCAGCACCGGATAGATGACCCGGAAGACCATGACGAAGTAGTCCGCGGCCACCCGCAGCGGGTTGCCGGCCTTGAGCACCCAGTCGAGGTATTCCTTCACGCCCCAGGCGTCCACGTCGTCGGCCAGCTCCACCTGCTCGGTGTAGCGGTTGACGAAGTAGCGCAGCACCTTGCTGCTCAAGGGCAGCTGCATCTCCTGCTGCTCCAGCGCGCCGCCGTGCTCGGCGAAGAAGTCGCTCTGCACCGAGTAGGTGTCGTGGGCGTGGCCGTGCTCGGCGTAGAAGAAACCGGGCTCGAGGTAGAACCAGTCGTGGAACTCGATGTTGCGTTCGAAGCGGCGGCGGGCGGCGGGAGAGGCCAGCGCCACGCGATCCATGAGGATCCTGCGCAGCTCGGCCTGCACCAGGGGCCACCGCCACTCGGCATCGTGGTTCCCACGGATGATGTGAAGAGAATTTCCCTTCTGGACAAAGCGGGCGAGCGCGTCAAAGACCCTCGGGTGCCGCTCGGCGGTGCGCCGCAGCTTCCAGACGCACTTCGGCTCGGTGGGCGCGAGGCCCAGATCGCGCTCCTCGACGCTGATCTCGAACGGAACCGGCTGGTCGGGCACCTGCGTGATGGCGACGAAATCGACGATGTCCCCGTTCAGGATCAGACGCCAGGGCTTGCGATCTGTCCGGTGGACGGCATGCCAGTCGAGAAAGGAGACCAGCGCCGGGTCGGCGGGGCGGGGCCGGTCGGCCCTGTGACCGGCCTTCAGGTCGCAGCCGAGATGGATGTCGGACATGGCCAGCAGGTTGTGTGGCCGCTCCGAGAGGGACCGAACCCTCCGCCACATCTTTCGCAGGCCCATGGTGTCTTCCCCTTCCGTAGAGGGAGCTTGAGCAAGTGACGTGCCGCCGCGTACCATCCGAAGCATGACAGAGCCCGGCGACGCCGCCGCGACGAGCGCGGAACTTTTCGGCGACGAAGACACCGCCGCGCACACCCAGATCGTCGAGACGCAGACCCGGCTCCACGTCCGCCGCATCCGGCTCTCCATCCAGACCGGCCCCGCCGCCGGCCGCGTCTTCGCCACCGACAAGGAGCGCATCCGCATCGGCAACGCGCGGGTGCCGCCCGGCCGCGACGGCAGCGGCAACGACGTCGCGCTCGACGACAAGAAGGTCAGCCGCTTCCACGCCGAGATCGCGCTCACCGAGAAGGGCTGGCTGCTCACCGATCTCGAATCCACCAACGGCACCTGGCTCGACGGCAAGCGCGTCGAGCGCGCCTACCTCTCACCGGGGAGCAGCGTGGTGGTGGGCGACTCGTCGATCCTCTTCTCCTCGATCGACGAGGAGATCGTGGTGGCCCCGGACCAGGACGGCCGCTTCGGCGAGATGGTGGGGCGGTCGCTCAAGATGCGGCAGATCTTCGGGCTGCTGAAGAAGATCGCGCCCATGGACGTGAGCGTCCTCATCGGCGGCGAGACCGGCACCGGCAAGGAGCTGGTGGCGCGCGGGCTGCACGCGCTGAGCGCGCGGGCCAAGGGGCCGTTTGTCGTGCTCGACTGCGGATCGATTCCGGAGAACCTGATCGAGAGCGAGCTGTTCGGGCACGAGAAGGGCGCCTTCACCGGCGCGACCTCCGCCCGCGAGGGCGCCTTCGAGCGCGCCCACGGCGGCACCATCTTCCTCGACGAGATCGGCGAGCTGCGCCTCGACATGCAGCCGCGCCTCTTGCGCGTGCTGGAGAGCCGCGAGGTGCGGCGGGTCGGCGGCAGCGACACCATCGACGTGGACGTGCGGGTGGTGGCGGCGACCAACCGCGACCTGACCCGGGGCGCCCTGGAAGGGACCTTCCGTGAGGACCTCTTCTTCCGGCTCAACGTCATTGCCGTGCAGCTGCCGCCGCTGCGGGCGCGGCCCGACGACATCCCCCAGTTGGTGCAGCACGCGCTCTCCCAGCCGGAGGTGGTGGAGCGGCACGGGCAGAAGCGGGTGACGCCGGCGGCCTTCTCGGCGCTGCAGGGCTATGCCTGGCCCGGCAACGTGCGCGAGCTCTTGAACGTGGTCAGCCACGTGCTGACGTTTTCGGAAGGCCCGGACGTGGACGTGAACCACCTGCCGCCTCGCCTGACC